>CAZGRB010000217.1:0-3828 GCA_964527695.1 uncultured Ruminiclostridium sp. | reverse complement strand
AACGGAGGCATAAAATGACTTTAAATCTATTGCAATATATGAGCGTTCATTCTCTGCCATACCGTTTTCCTTTCTGATTAAACGATACACTCAAAGTGTTCGTAAAGTGTGTATGTTTATTATATCAGATTTTTTGATTTTGTCAATAGGGAATGTGTGGTAAAGGTTATCAGAGCAAACGGTGGAAGTTGATTTTCAGCTGCGGTTGCTTTTCTGTGGGCGGTATGGTATAATAAAATAAATGATTAATAATTATTTGCGGAGGTAACAATGAAGAATTATACTCAAGTATATGTGAAAAATAGTTTTGAGGCAGCAGAAACATACTGTAAAGCTTTTGGTGCGGAGATTACCCGTGAATTTATAAATGAGGATAACACTGCTTATGAACACTGTGAGTTGTCTGTAAATGGAGAAGGCTTTTTAGCACTGGCCGAAGCAAAAAATCCATGTGATATAAATATAGTACATAAGTACAAATGGGAAACTATGACATTTAATGCATTTGAAATGGGAACAGAAGAAGCAGTTTATAATGCGTTTCGGGTTTTGAGCGAAGGGGGAGTAGTTCTTGAGCCTATCGGCGAGCTCCCGTGGAGTAAATGCTGTGCAACTATTATTGACAGATATGGGGTGTGTTGGTGGATTTCAATTTGATAAATTCCCATTTATAAACCAGCTATGTTTAAGCCATACTTGTAAAAACAGTACGGCTTATATTGTCGAAAAAGTTATTTTTTGACAATATGACAGCCTGCGCTTTATCCGCCGCTGGCGGCGTTTGCCGGTTCAGCAAGGAAAAAGACCTGATAGTGCGTATGGCAGTTTGTTATCACAACCTGCTTGGGTACGTTGAGGGCCTTTTGATGAAATAAGCAAAAATGTTTTTGCCAAGCCGTTTATACGGCTTGGCAAAACTTTTGTATAAGTTTTTTAATTCTTCACCTGTCAAAATCCTGAAAACTGTATTTTTGGGGTGCGTGGGTTTATCGACAGGCTTAAGCAATGGCGATTAAGGCATTGCTTTATTCTTTGCTGTTTCTTGTTCTGAAGAATTTTTCACGATAGCTTTTCGGTGTATATCCTGTATGCTTTTTGAAAACCTGAATAAAATGGCTTTCTGAACTGAAACACAGACATTCAGTAATTTCAATGGAGGTGTAATCGGAATACCTGAGCATATTTTTTGCCGCTTCTATACGTTTTTTGGTTATATAATCGGATATGGTGATTCCCACTTCCTTATGGAAAAGTCTGGATATATACGTCGGGCTCATATTTGAAACTTCTGCAAGGTTATCAAGGGTTATTTTTGTATGAAGATTGTTGTATATGTAATCAAGACAGAGTATTATAGGCTTCGGATAGATATTTGTCTTGTTTATAAGCTGCATTCTCTGTGCGTAATCATCCACAACCTCACGGTGAAGCAGATTTATTTCCTCTTCTGTGCGGCATTTATCAATACTGTTGATATAGATGTCGCTGAGATTATATGCTGCTTCCATCTCCATTCCGCCCTCGATACAATAACGGGTGATAAGTGCTACCGAAATTATAAGATGATACTTGAGATTACGCAGGCTGTCCTGACTGAGTCTTCCCATCTGCTCGCAGTCAAAGGGCTTGAAAAGGCGCTTTACTTCTTCGGGTTTACCGTCCCTTATGCTGTCGAAGAATGCCATTTCACGTTCATATGACAAATGGGAAATATTGTATTCTCTGTTGATGAACTCGAGATGGGACAGTTTCTTGTTTATATTCATCACATCATCTCCTTGCGCTGATTTTATATATTATTCAAAGGGAGTGAACCGAATCCATTCATATTCCGCTGTAAGAGGCATATTTGTATCATCGAAAGCGTTGAGCCATCCATCTACGCCTTTTCCGCACCATGCATTCATCATTATCTTGCTTTCGGTTACAGGGATATTCTCGGTTGCTCTGTGAACTTCAATTCCGTCAACATACCAGATAATTTTGTCCTCGTACCATTCAAAGGCGTAGATGTGGAAATCCTCAGAAGCGTCAAAACCCAGTTCGTGCATATATTCGTGATTGCCTTCACTGTCGGTAAAGTAATTGAACTGCACCTTTGTTGTATCCTTGCCCAGAATTTCAACGTCGATTTCATCCCACGGATTATTGTCGGATGGACCTGTGTACGTAAAGAATGAAGAGACAACACCATCATTCTTAATTGCTTTCATGCTTACCTCATAACGTCCGTAGCCGTAAAATTTACTGCTTCTGAATTCACCGCCCGAATAAGGCACTTCGTCCTTCGGAGTTGAGTCAATATCAATTATGAGCTGCATTTTTCCATCGTTAAAGGTTACATTTTTCTTCCGCCATGTAACATTGAACATACTGCCGTTGCACCAGCCGTCGGCGCATTCCCAGCCAACAGGCATGCCGTCAGTGAATTCTGCATAAACATGACCTTCTGGGATTGCTTCAACAGGCTCTGTTTCAGCTGCAGCAGTGGTTGTCACCTGAGCGGCAGTTGTTGCTGCAGTAGTTGTTGCTGCGGCTTCGTCATTTGCTGAACAGGCGGAAAAAACAGCTGCTGTTATTAACAATGGAATAAACTTATTTAATTTTCCCATAAGGGTTACCTCCGATATTTTGTATTTTAACAAGATTATATCATCGGAGACAAATATATTATATCACAATATTGTCATTTATGCCAGTATTTTGTTGACATTACATACCAAAATTTTAATATAAACAGCAATATTTTAATATAAATTCAAAACCTCCTGTGATATAGTGGTATCATCACAAACATAAGAAAGGCAGGATTTTATATGCTTAAAGGATTTTATAAGGGTTTTAATTTCGGAGGCTGGTTCTCTCAGTGCGATTACAGCAAGGAAAGACTTGACAGTTTTATAACGGAAGCTGATTTTAAAAAGGCAGCTGAATGGGGCGCTGACCACATACGTATTCCCGTTGACTACAATATATTTGAAAATGATGACGGCTTTGAGAGGGTTGAAAATGCTGTCCTGTTGTGCAGAAAATATGGGCTGAACACTGTTATTGACCTTCATAAAACAGCGGGCTACTCTTTTGACAATTACGGTGAAAACGAAAACGGATTTTTTGAGAGTGCTGAACTGCAGGAGCGCTTTTACCGCTTATGGGAGCAGCTTGCAAAGCTTTTTTCAAAATACGGAGATAATGTAGCCTTTGAGCTTCTGAATGAAATAACCGACAAGACTTTTATAGATGAATGGAACAGAATTTCACAGGAGTGTATAAAACGTATCAGGAAATATGCTCCTAGTACATTTATACTTGTTGGAAGCTATTGGAACAACAGCGCCGAAGCTGTGAAGGACCTTGCACCTCCGGCAGACGACAGGATTGTATACAATATGCATTGCTACGAACCCATTAAATTTACACATCAGGGCGCTTATTGGACGGATCTGATTGTTCCTGACCAGCGGCTTTCCTTTGAAGAATCGCAAATCACTCCCGCTCTCTTTGAAAAACTGTTTATGTCTGCAATCGAGAAGGCAGATGAATACGGTGTTCATCTTTACTGCGGTGAATACGGAGTTATTGACATCTGTTCACCTGAGGACACGGTAAAGTGGTTCAGATGTATCAACAGCGTTTTTGAGAAGTACGGCATTTCACGCTGCGTATGGAACTACAAGGAAATGGATTTTGGCTTTTCCGATAAAAGACTTGATTCCGTAAGAGCTGAGCTGTTAAAATATATATGAAAAGAAATCCTGCTTAATTGCAGGATTTCAGATTGTCGAAAAAGTTATTTTTCGACAATCTGACAGCCTTCGAGAGGCACAC
>CAZGRB010000216.1:0-3829 GCA_964527695.1 uncultured Ruminiclostridium sp. | reverse complement strand
AGGAAAACAGCGCAGGTACAGAAAACCTCGGATTTATGGTTAAGAATATTAAGCTTATGTCTGAGGAGCTTGAGCGACTCGCGCAATAAGATGTATACGATTTTACAGGAGAAGATACATGATATGTCAGGCCGCAAATTTACAGCAATGCGTATGCAATTAATTCAGGCTGACAAAAGAGCTTTTTCAAGCAACACAAGATTTGAGACTGATTTTGCAAGCTGATAAAAAATCAGAAAATGTGAGGCGTATATAATGAACGAACAAATAAAAGTATATATTGAAAAATATCCGAAAGAGATTTCTGATATGTTTACTTCGCTTCGTCAGCTGGTATATGAAAGCGTTTCAGCTGACCTGACAGAAACAATGTGGGCAAAGCTGCCAAGCTATTATAACGACGATAAGGTTGTGCGGTTGATACCGTTCAAAGACCACATTAATGTCGAAGCAAGTGCGGTAATTCAGTACAAGGACAAGCTTGCTGATTACAAAATCACACCAAAGGGAATGCTGCAGATTTATATAAATCAGAATATTCCGAGTGATGTTTTATTACAGGTGTTTTCAGAAACGTTAAAGTGAGTCTGCAAAGCGAGGTAAAATATGATATACGAACTTGAAAACAAAATGTGGCAGGCTGCAAAAGATAGAAACAAAACTGAATTTGCAAAGCTTGTTTCCGCTGACGCTGTTATGGTCTGCGGCGGTTATCGCTGTAGGGGAGCGGAGTACGTTGAGTTTGTCGCCGATTTCGGTATTTCCGCTTTTGAGATAAGCGATTTTGAAGTTGTACACGAATCAGACACGGCGGTGCAGGTGCATTATGTCGTAAAAACAACCGCTGACACTCCTGAGAATGCTGATTTAGCGGGAACTTTTCACGTTACATCAACGTGGGAAAATTGTGACGGCAAGTGGGTGCTGGCGTTCAATATGGATTCAAGGATTATGGGGTGATTTTATGAAAGCGTTGTTGAAAATGCATTACAACCTTGACGTTGTAAGCGTTGAAAAATCATCTGTCGGTGCAGGCTCTGATACATATTTTGTGAATTGTGATAACGGTAAATACGTTGTTAAATTTCCTTCTGTAAGTGAGATAAACAACCCCGAAGCAGAGCCTGAGCTGTGTGAATTTCTTCTTCAGAACGGTATAAACGTTTGCAGATTTATTAAAAACAATGACGGCGGATATATTACCGCTGACGAAGATGGACGAATTTTTCACGTTCAGGAGTTTATTGACGGTGTTCTTTACGATTGGAATACTGCACCTGAATGGCTTTTACAACATTCAGCTGAAACTCTTGGAAAAATCCATACGGCACTTGAAAATTACAACGGCTTGCCTGTTGGGATTGGTGCTGACTTTTTTAAATATATGACTCCCGAAAATGCTTTGCGTTCTTACGAAAATTCGCTTGAAATCGCAAGACGAAACGTGGATACGGAAATTGAGCAAGACTTGCTTTACAGGATAGAGCTTATGAAGCGTTTCCCGAAGTACAGCTTTGATTTAAGTAAGCTAACCTGCTCGGCAACTCACGGAGATTATTTTATCAGTCAGCTTATCTGCTGTGAGAATAGAATAAATGCAGTTATCGACTGGACAACCGCTTGCGTTCACCCTGTTGTGTGGGAGATTATGCGTTCTTATGTTTATGCCGCGCCCGAATGTGCAGACGGCGAAATCGACACTTCAAAGCTTGGGAAATATTTCAGAAGCTATTGCAGATTTGCAAAACTTACCGATTATGATTTGCAGAATGCCGTAAAGCTGTTTTATTATCAGATTGCGGTGTGTGATTATTATAATCAGTATTATACATCAAATGCTGATAACCGTGCGATATATTTGCGGCAGGCGATGTTCTCCACAAAACTTATGCGATGGTTTGAGGAGAATATTGATAAATGTATATCAGAGGTACTGATATGACCGAAATACTTAAAAACTTCCTTGACGAAAGCGGCAGGCTTACCGCTTATCCGTCAAAACGAAAAAAGAAGCTTTACGCCCTGATTTATATTGCTGAAAAAATCGAAAAGGGCAAGGGTTACACCGAAAAGGAAATAAATGCGGTGCTTAACAAATGGCATACCTTTAATGACCCCGCAACCCTGCGCCGTGAGCTTTACACTCACAGATTTCTGAACCGTGATTCATACGGCAGGGAATACAGAATGGAAGAACATCAACCAACAATCGAAGAACTGGAGGATAAATATCACTAATGAAAATAATTAATTTAACGAACAGCAATGAACAAAAACAATGGATAGACAAAATCCGTGAATGTGACTGGGGAGCTGCAAAGCTTCTTGCGGATTTGCTGGAACAGGACAAATTCTATGAAATGACAGGCGATGGAAGTCTGATTATGATGACAGATGAAGAAAAAATAGTTTCATTCTGCACGCTGACACGAAAGGACTGCGTTGATGATGATACGCTTTTTCCGTGGATAGGCTTTGTGTTTACCTCGCCCGAATACCGTGGCAACAGATACAGCGGAGAGCTTGTGGAATATGCTTGCCATAAAGCTAAAGAGCAGGGCTTTGAAAATGTGTACATTGCTACTGATCATACCGGACTCTATGAAAAATACGGCTTTACGTATATCGAAAGCCGTGTTGATATTTCCAATGATATAAGCAGGATTTATTTCAGGAAGCTGAAGGAGTAAGCTATGTCAATGTGGAACCCGTGGCGGGGCTGTAAAAAATGCAGTGAAGGCTGTCTGCACTGCTACATACATAAGGGTGACGCAAAGCGCGGCACCGATACAAACGAAATCGTAAAAACAAAGGATTTCGGTAAGCCTGCTGAACGGCTGAAAAACGGGAGCTGCAAAATGAAATCGGGAATTGTCTACACCTGCTTTTCTACCGATTTTCTTATTGAAGAGGCGGACGAGTGGCGGAGTGAATGCTGGCAGATGATTAAGGAGCGTCAGGACTGCACATTCCTGTTCCTTACAAAACGTATCAACAGATTTATGGAATGTATTCCCGAGGACTGGGGCGAGGGATATGAAAATGTAGTTGTCTGCTGTACCGTTGAAAATCAGAAAAATGCAGATTATAAGCTTGATATTTTCAGCAGGCTCCCCATAAAGCATAAATGTATAACCGTTCAGCCCCTGCTTGAAAAAACAGATATAGAAAAGTATCTCGGCGATATTGAGCTTGTGGTTGTGGGCGGTGAATCCGACCGTGATGCAAGACCTCTTGACTATTCGTGGGTGCTGGATATAAGGGAGCAATGTATCCGTAAAAATGTTTCCTTTGAGTTCAGACAATGCGGAACGTATTTTATAAAGGACGGAAAACAGTATAATATGCAGACAAAGGATTTATGCAGTCAGGCTAAAAAAGCGGGGATTGATTTTAAGAGAAAGGAAAATTAAATATGATAAGACCAATGCAGAAAACCGACATTCCTGCCTGTGCAGAGCTCCTCTGTGCAGTATACAACAACGAAATGTGGCAGTGCCATTGGACTATGGAAACGGGTGTTGCTTATCTTGAGGACTATTTTGAGGCAAAGAAATTTGTTGGCTTTGTTCTTGAAGAAAATGGGGAAATCATCGGTGCTTTGTTTGCACATGAAAAGATATGGTGGAACAACAGCGAGCTTTATATTGACGAGATGTTTATTCTGCCCGAAAAGCAGAGAGGCGGCTACGGCAGTATGCTGATAGCTGCGGCGGAAGAATATGTAGTGGAGCATAAGCTTGCAGGGCTTACACTCTGCACAAATAAGTATGCACCTGCACCGAATTTTTACCGCAAGAACGGGTTTGCGGATAACGAGTTTATTATG
>CAZGRB010000215.1:0-3883 GCA_964527695.1 uncultured Ruminiclostridium sp. | reverse complement strand
AGTGCACAGGAGGAGTGTCTTTGCAGATGTTCAACACTGTACCCTGTAATCGCAAGCGGAAATGTGAGAGAATATTACAATTACCACCGCAGTAAGCGTGACCCAAGATACAGCGACGCTTGTATTTATTCTCCTGATATTGTGATTATAAAATCCGATGAAAACATACCTCACAGACTTGAGGAAGAGGACTGGCGCAGGGTTGATATTATCACTTGTGCAGCGCCTAATCTTAATCCTAACCGTTACAGTGGAGGTGATAAGAAAGAACTTTCTGACAGTGAGCTTATGGAACTGCATATAAAAAGAGCAAGAGCAATGTTTTCGGTTGCTTTGGAAAATGGTGCTGAAATACTGGTTTTAGGTGCATTCGGCTGCGGAGCTTTCCGCAATAATCCTTTTGTTGTCGCAAATGCTTATAAGCGTGTACTGGCTGAATTTGCAGGCTGTTTCAGGAAAATTGAATTTGCTGTTTACTGTTCGCCGAAGGACAGGCTGAACTACGAAACCTTTAAGCGTATTTTAGGATAAATAATTATAAAGCGGAGGAAATGTATGAATAAAAATATTTCTTTGAACGAAATACTTGACCTGTTGGAAAAGGCGCCTTATGTAACAAAAAATATGGAGCATTATGAGCGTTTTCAGAATCTTCACAAAGCACTGGCAGAATGTGATGCTGAGAATTATCCGAATCTTTGCAACGGCAAGGTAACGGGTGTGTGGTATCTGCCGGGGCTTACATTTGATATTGAAAATAATCCGCAAGTTATAGTCCGTTCTTCCGAACCCTTGGAAACTATGGAGAGACTTTATCGTAACGCACAGATATGTGATATCATATGTAATGATATCGTGTATGACTATCATAGGGATATTATCGGCGGAGATACGATGATAAAAGGACAGCAGAGAGAGTTGTTTTCAGAAATAGCTGAGGGCAGAGTTTACACAATTTACAACAATAATCATCAGGAGATAAAGATATGAGAAGAATACTTATCGAAAAGAAAATGATGGATCCTAAGCATTGCAGTTACGGTTTCCCTTGGAAAAGCGACGTTCCCTGCTTTAATTTCAGAATGCCTGAGGAATGTGTTTTAGCAGAGGATATTGATAAAATCACTGATAAGGATAATATAGAAACCCTTGTTATCGGATGCGATTTGGACAGCTATGACTTTATTTCGGATATGGTTAATCTGAGATTTCTTTACATATACAAGGGAGGTAATGTTAAGAATCTTAACTTTGTGGAAAAGCTTGTTCATCTTGAACAGTTATATATTGTGAATACACATATTTCTGACCTTGCACCACTATATCCTCTTGCAATAGAAAAGGAAAGGCTTATGAGAATTGAGCCGAATCTTATGAAGAAAACGAATTACATTTTCAGCGGTATATGTATAGAAACCGACAAGGAAATCGAAGACGCATACAAGCTTCTTGACGCAGGAATATATATTTCAGAGCTTATAATCGGCGGGAAAAAGATAAGAAGGAGAAAGAATTGAGATTAGAAATTATACGTATAATTCTGATTGCAGCTTATTTCATATCCGAGCTTATGTGTTGTAATGCGAAAAGTACAGCCCGTAATGCTTTTGACGGTGATTTGTATGGGCATACAGGGATAGTAGAGCTGGAATTGCTGTACAGTATTCCTGAGCTCATAGAAACAAGAATGATGTAGAAAGGAAAAGCTATGGTTTTTTATACAGGCGATACACACGGGCATTTTCTGAAAATAGAAAACGTCTTGCGTAAGAACGTGATTGAAAAAGACGATACCGTTGTAATTTTAGGCGACGCAGGCTTTAATTATTACGGAAACAGCAAGGAAAGGCATATCAAACATCAGATAAATGAGCTGGGTATTACCGTTTTCTGTATTCACGGGAACCACGAAATGCGTCCTGAAACAATACCTTCTTACATAACAAAGGAATGGAACGGCGGTATTGTTTATTATGAGGAAAAATACCCGAATATTTTGTTCGCAAAAGACGGTGAAATTTATGACCTTGACGGCAGAAAATCCATAGCTATAGGCGGTGCATATTCGGTTGACAAATTCTACCGTCTGGAACGCGGATACCGTTGGTTTCCGGATGAACAACCGTCGGAGGAAATCAAGTTAAGGGTTGAAACAGTGCTTAAAGAGAACTGCTGGAAAGTTGACCAGATATTGTCCCATACCTGTCCGCTAAAATATATTCCCACAGAGGCGTTTTTATCTTGTGTAGACCAGAGCAGAGTTGATAACAGTACTGAGGAATGGCTTGATACAATAGAGGAAAAAACCAATTATAACCGTTGGCTATGCGGACACTGGCATATAGACAAAAGCATTGATAAAATGCGGTTTGTGATTAACGATATTATAGTGTAAAGGGGGTGTTTATATGAGTATGGGTATAGGAGGTTTTTGCCATAAGCTTTCAGAAAACGATACCGAGGTTGTTTATGAATATTCTTCATACAACCTTAACGAAGCTCGGTACATAAATGAAAACAGAACAGCAGACGGTTTTATTGAAATATCAAAATCCGTCTTTGATAAAGAAAAAATCAAAGATGTTTCATGTTTTTTTCTGTTAAAGAGCTTGCTGATGCAGGGGAAATCAGTATCAGAAACTGCACTAATACATGGAAAACGGAGGACGGATATGATATAATTGCACTTTGGCTATGCCGAAAGCTGATTTGTGAATATCTGCATAAAGGTAATTTCCCCGAAACCGAAAGCTATAATAGATGACGTACTGAAAGGATAAGAAAATGAAGAGAAAGATTGATTTTGTTTTTGAGGATGAGGGACGCTGGAGAAAGGTATTCAGATTTTATCCGCGACGTTCTCACGTGCATGGTTTTGATGACGAGTGTCCGAAAAGCTGGAAAGAGGTTTACAAGGTCTATTACGCATGGTCATTATTGTGGCAGAGCAGATGGGATGAAAATGAAGAATGGAGTACGCATACTGTATTGGAAATAAAGTGCGATGAATGCAGTGCACTTACATATCTCAAGGATTGTATCGTTTCACTTAAACCGGGAGAAAGCAAGGATATCGGTTCCTTGGGCGGTGCAAACTGGAGAGTAAAGTTTGTACCGGGTAATTTTAAGCGTCGTATCCGTATGCGTTATGAATTTTTTGTGTGGGAGCGTTACAGCGGAAAAGCCTGCCGTTTCTGCCTTTTGCGTAAAGAATTCAGGAAATTTGTAAAATATCTTGATTATATCAATGAATATATGCTTGAACACAGCGAGCCGATATAATAAAGACTTTCAGTCAATTTTGTTATTGACATTTTTGTAAAAACAAGTTATAATATAATCAGCAGTAAGGGATGACCTTATTGAGCAGGCGGTCATGAGGCTGCCGGGTACACCGACGAAACTTGACAGTCGTAGCGGTTATGCCTAAGATGATGAAACTCGTTGCCGTTCGGCCTGGGGATGGAGCGGAGTCTACGTGTGGTTTGCAGAGTGAGCCTAAAGCCGAATAGGTGCAGATGTGCACTGAAAGAAAATCTGTAAAATAAAAATTAAAGCTCTAAGAAATCAGGGCATAAAACGTGGGCTGACACGGTAAAAATTCGACGGTGATATTTATATCTCCGACCTTGTTGCGAAAGATACAAGGCATTGGCAGGCAATGACTAACCTGAAAGCTCTGCCGAACGTAAGGGTCGGTTTTTAGTTGGGCGAACAACGAGAAAAATCAGTCGCTAAAGGGAGAGAGTGTTTGTTGCGTACAACACATCTCCCTTTTGAATTTGGTGCAGAAGGAGAAAATGATGGGTAGGGTATGGTTGAAAACTAAATTTGATAGTGGAATGAATATGGAGGTTCCACATAGCCATAATATATCAAATGC
>CAZGRB010000214.1:0-3900 GCA_964527695.1 uncultured Ruminiclostridium sp. | reverse complement strand
CAATTCACCGCAACATCTTGGGTCTGGCATATTACGACAGCAAAATCGGTGGTAAAAAATCCCACTTTTTCATTCTGCTGTTCAGTTTGTTAAAAGTCTGATGCGTTATTTTTTTGTTCCTCTTTTTAAAATTTATGCACGAAATACGCGCTTTTCCGTCAACATTTTGTTTAATCTCATTTCTTTTTTACGCTCAGTAAATCTTTTCGCCGAGATTTTCGCTGATTTCATCAACTACAACCTTACCGTCAGGACCGAGGAGAGGCGTAATTGTAAAACCGCCGTCCATAGCCATATATGAAAAGATATAGTTCACGCCTGTTTCTGTATCAACCATAACGCTGATTGCGCCTAAAGCGTAGCCCTGTGAACATTTCTCCTTAAATCTGTCAGGCTTCTTTTCCGATTTGTCGAATAATCCCATAATTATACCCTCCGTATACTATTTTGTGGATATTTCGGGAGTGCAATGCACGCCTTTACTTTATCATTTATCCACTGTCATCTGTTCACAGCTTTTCAGAAAGCTCATCCGTCAGCACCAGCACCGCTGTTCTGATTTCGCGGCTCTTGAAAACGCCCTTGTCTGCGGCGTCCTGCGCCTTTTTAAGATAGCCCAGCGCTTCCCGTGGGCTTTCGCAGTTCTTAGCCGCCTCAAGATATGAACGGGCAAGGATTGCATTTGCCTCATCATATATTACGCTGTCCGTTTCGAGATGCTTCTCCGCAAGGGATGCCGCCTCAAGATATTCCTCACGCCTGTATGCGTTTTTCATTTTTATAAGCTCCTGAAAATCAGCGTCTGCCGCATTTTCACTGTCGTCAAAGGTTTCAAGCTCGTCAGGGAGCAGATAATTCACAGGAAGCTGAAGCACTTTTGCAAGATATGTCAGGGTTTTTACCGATGGGTTTGCTGTTCCGCTTTCAATCTGGCTCAGCATATTTCTTGTAATAAAGTCGCCTACAACATCCGACTGAGTCATTTTGCGTGCGAGTCTGGCTTCCTTTATTCGTTTTCCAAGTTCAACCGAATTCATTATTTCATTTTCTCCTTTCTATATAATAAAGGTATGATGCTTTGCTTATGATTTAAATGATATTTAAGTCTGCATTTCTTGCGTAAATTTAATTTACATTAAGTTTACCACGATTCAGAGTAAAAATCAATAGGTTTAGCGCAAATTTATTGAAAAATTTTCGTTTTTGTCGATTTGCACAAACGGAAAAGCCTAAAATAAGCGAATTTTACAATTTTCAGAAATAATGCGAAAACATATTGACAACTGACGAAAATGTGTTATAATTTTAGTAAATGATATTTACAAGAACGCATTTCAGAAATAACTCAACTGTCACGGAAAACAATTTATATATCCGAAAGGTGGTATTTATATGGAATGGTTATCAACTTGGTGGGGAAGCCTTGATATTTTTACGCAGGCTCTGTACTGTGTGGCTATCCCGTCCACACTTATACTTGTAATTCAGTCAATACTTATTATATTGGGACTCGGCGACGGTGCGCCCGATATAAATGTATCCGATACATCGGGACTTGACTTACCCGACTGCGACCCTACCGACGCATTTGACTCATCAGGCGGAGATGTCGTGAACCCTGCAGACGCAGGCGCAATGCACCTCTTCACCTTCCAGGGCATTATCACATTCTTATGTGTGTTCGCATGGGCGGGTATTCTTACCTATATGGGCTGCGGTCTTATCCCTGTTGCACTTATCGTAGGCTTTATCCTCGGTGCGGCGGCAATGTACGGTGTTGCAAAGCTTATCCAGCTTCTCAGCAGACTTGCAGAAAGCGGTAATATTGTAGCAAAGAAATATCTCGGTGAAACAGGTACTGTATATATTCCGATTCCCGCAAACGGCAATGGCACAGGCAAGGTCAATATTGCACTCGGCGAACGCTATGTGGAATTTGACGCAATTACCGAAGAACCGGTTGACCTTAAAAGCGGCGAAGCTGTAAGGGTTACAGATGTACGCTCCGAAACTACACTCGTTGTAGAAAAGGTATAATATGAACAATTATTTTTCTCTTTTCGGGAAACTGTACGAGAAAGACTCGGTCACCACTGTATGCGTTATAGTGCTGATTGTGATAGCGGTTGCGGCAGTATGGCTTTACAGAAAGCATAACAGAGCCGATAACTCCCCCGACCTGCTGGACTATGACGGTTATTACAAAATTGCCCTCACGCCCACAGGCTATGCCCGTACAGACAGGAACAACCTGTTCAGGACTTTGGACAGCTTCTGCTATCTCAGGAAAGACCCTTTCAGTATAGAAGTGGCAATTGATACAATTGAGACGGATAACGGTAAAAAATACCGTGCGCTGGCTGTTGCAATGGTTGTTTTGCCTGAGGACAGGATTGATTTTGTTTGCAGAAAGTATTTCAGCAATGCAGAAAGTGGCAGCTCCGACGTAATGGCGGCGGTGATGAAAAGCAGAAACAGTACTGACAGTACAGCGGCAGATATTCTGCTTGAACAGCGTATCAAGGACAGGAATATAAGCTCCGATGAAATGCTGAAGCAGATTTTGAACGGAAATACACACTCCTCCTCAGGGAGAGAACGCCGTCAGAAAAAAACGAACTGCGACGCTGATATTGATGCAGACCTTACCATAGCTTTTTCCTCAACACTGAAAAAGCTTGTCAGGGAGCATGGAGGAGCAATGACAAACGAAGAGCTGAAAAAGAAATTCCTGGGACAGGCAATGCTTGCGGCAATGTCAGCAGGTCATGCAGTTACGGAAATACCTGTATTCAATATTATTGAAATCATGGACTAAATGAAAGGACAGAAACTATGTCAGCTACGGATTTCACAACCCTTGATATAATTTATTTCTCCTTTATCGGACTTGTAATCTTAGGCGGAATTATTGCAATAATAATCCTCTGCCCCAAGGAAAACAAGCTCAAGCAGGAAAAAAGCAACTGCTTCCGTTTCACAGTCCGTGACGGACGGCTTGTTCAGAGCGGAAAGGCAAGTCTGTTTGAAAACTGGGGTAAAAAACCCGTATACATAGAAAAAGGGCCTTTTGAAATCAACGCATTTATCGACGGCGGCAAGGGTGCTGACGGTATAACCTACAATGCGGTTGCGGTAATGCTTCTGTATCTGCCCGAAACCTCGGCACAGGCATCTGCCGATTATCTTTACAGTATAATGGAAGAAATATCTCAGGAAAATATCAATAAGCTTCTTACAGAAGAAATGAACACTGTTCTGAATAATCTTCTGAAGGGATATAATGGCGAAAATCCCGATACTCTGAAGGAAGGCTTCAGAGAAGATGTAATTTCAAAGCTTCAGCGTTACGGATATGATTTGTACTGTCCGCCCGCACTGAAGATAACAGCTGTAAAGACAGCTGAATAAACACGTTGCAAAGCCGAGAGGCTTTCATAAATAAAACAGCCTCAGGAACGGCAATTCCTGCGGTATATCAAAATCAGGAGGAAATCAAACTATGCCGGAAGAAATTATTATTGTAATATGCGTAGCGGTTGTAATACTCTTTGCGCTTGTCGCAGGTGTCTTATCCCGTTACCGCAAGTGTCCCTCGGACAAAATCCTCGTTATCTACGGTAAGGTAGGCAGCGACAAGACAGGTCAGGCAAGAAGTGCACGCTGTATCCACGGCGGTGCCGCATTCATCTGGCCCATTATCCAGTCCTATCAGTACATGGACTTAACACCTATCTCCATTAACGTAGACTTACGCAACGCACTTTCCAAGCAGAATATCCGTGTTGACGTACCTTCAAGCTTTACAGTAGGTATCTCCACAGAAGCTGGCGTAATGCAGAATGCAGCTGAACGTCTTTTAGGTCTCCGTCTCCAGCAGATTCAGGAGCTTGCAAAGGA
>CAZGRB010000213.1:0-3901 GCA_964527695.1 uncultured Ruminiclostridium sp. | reverse complement strand
TTGCGATAACGTCAGCTTCAAGGTTGGACGGGAGCTGTTCATAGCGTGCAAATTCCATTGTGAACCAGCCCATGCCGCGTGTAACCTGTCTGATGTAGGTTGCAAAGTCGCCTGTTTCAGCTTCGGGAAGCTCTGCGCTGATGGTTGTTAAACCGTCGCCTGCAGGCTCCATACCGAGGATTGCGCCTCTTCTCTTGTTTACGATACCCATAATGTCGCCTGTGTTGTCATCGGGTACTGTGATTGTGAGAAGCTTGATAGGCTCGAGTAAGCAGGGGGAAGCCTGTGTAAGGTTCTTGTATGCTAAGTGAGCAGCCATCTTGAATGCCTGTTCGGAGCTGTCTACAGGGTGGTAAGAACCGTCAAGGAGAGTAGCCTTCAGGCGTACAACAGGGTAGCCTGCGAGAACGCCGTGTTCGATGCTTTCCTGTAAGCCCTTTTCAACAGCAGGGAAGAAGTTCTTGGGAACGCTTCCGCCGAATACCTGTTCAGCAAATTCAAGACCGTCCTCTGTACCGGGTGCAAATTCGATTTTTACGTGACCATACTGACCGTGACCGCCTGACTGCTTCTTGTGCTTGCCTTCAACGGTAACGGACTTGCGGATTGTTTCACGGTAAGCAATAATCGGGTCTTCAAGAAGAACGTCAACGCCGAACTTGTTCTTTAATTTCTGAACTGCAACTTCGATATGCTGTTCGCCGAGGCCGCCGATAATACGCTGATGAGTTTCGTGGTTATGAATGTAGCATAATGTGCGGTCTTCTTCAAGTAAACGTCTGATAGCTGCGCTTATCTTGCCTTCATCGCCCTTGTCCTTTGCCTTTACAGCCTTGAAGTAGCAGGGCTCGGGGAATGTAATCTTGTCGAGAGTGATGACATCGGAAGCGGCGCAGAGTGTATCGCCTGTGTTTGCATTGAGCTTTGTGAGGGCAATAATATCACCTGCGTAAGCTTCAATCATTTCTTCCTGCTTCTTACCCTTTAAGGCAACCATCTTACCGAATTTTTCGGTTTCGCCTGTTGTAGCGTTTACAACCTCGTCCTTATTTGTAAGAGTACCGCGTACAATCTTTACAAAGCTCATCTTACCGATAAACTGGTCAGCGATTGTCTTGAATACGATAGCTGCAAGAGGAGCTGTTTCATCATAGTCAACGCCCTCGGCATTTCTCTCATCAGGAGAAGGGAGCATATATACAATAGTGTTGAGAAGCATATCAACGCCTGCGAGAGTGTCGCCTGAACAGCAAACGACAGGAGTGATGATACCCTGGTCAATACCGTCGTGGAGACCCTTGATGATTTCAGCTTCTGTAAAGTCTTCGCCTTCGTTTTCAAAGAACTTCATCATGAGTTCTTCATCTGTTTCAGCGATAGCCTCAGCCATAGCAGCGCGTAAGCCCTTTAATCTGTTTTCGGAAGCGGGCATTTCCACTTCTGTAGCCATGCCGTTCTTGTCATATGTATAAGCCTTCATTTCGAGAAGGTTGATGTAGCTTTCAACTGTGCCGTACTTGTCAAAGGGAACAACGATAGGACAGATAGAGGGACCGAAGTTTGTCTTGAGTTCTTCAAGGCACTTGTAGAAGTTGGAGTTTTCTTCTTCCATTCTTGTTACAACGAACATTGTAGCCTTCTTGTTCTTCTGAGCTTCACGGTAAGCCTTGATGGTACCTACCTCAACGCCGTCCTTT
The DNA here is from genome assembly GCA_964527695.1 of uncultured Ruminiclostridium sp. Taxonomy (GTDB): domain Bacteria; phylum Bacillota; class Clostridia; order Oscillospirales; family Ruminococcaceae; genus Ruminiclostridium_E. The sequence goes on along the minus strand of CAZGRB010000213.1, from coordinate 2,204 downwards.
GCAGGAAGAGCGATAATAACGCTTTCAGCAGCTCTGATACCTTCGTACATACCGCCGATAAAGTCGAACTGACCGGGAGTGTCAATCATATTGATCTTAACATCTTTCCATTCCGCATATGCGAGGGAAGTGTTAAGAGAAATCTTTCTCTTTATTTCATCGGGATCATAATCGCAAACGGAGCTTCCGTCCGAAACCTTACCCATTCTGTCAATACCGCCGCTTACAAACATTAAAGCTTCTGCGAGAGAGGTTTTTCCGCTTCCGCCGTGTCCTGCCAACGCAACATTTCTGATGTTTCTGCATTTATAAGTTTTCATAATGTACCCCCAAGAGTAATTTTGGTATAAAAAATACCTTGGTTATAATTATACACGATTATTTTAAAAAAATCTACCCCTTTTTTGTGAAAAATCGGTTACGGGTGTAGAAATCTTTGTTTCATTTTTGTTTACTTTTACCATAATTTTATTTTGTCAAGACAAATTACGTTGAAAAATATGGTAAAAGTGTTGAAAAGTCGGAGCACAGAAATAAAACATCACCTGCCATAAGCAGGTGATGTCTGTACTTTTAAACTGCCTGTTCGGAAGAAGAATTGAAGGTAAGCTTTGAATTGAGCAATGTGAGCATTTTTCCCAGATCCTCACGGCTTTCGTAATAGCCATAGAACCAGAGAACATCATCTCCGCAGTTAATAAAGCAGTTCAATTCTGAAACGAATTCGCCGTCAAGGGTGTAGTCGTAATTATAGATTCCCATATTTTCGCCGTTGCCCTGAGCCTGGAATATGTAGCTTCCGCTGCTTCCCATAATTCCGCCTGCCTGTCTAACATATTCCTTGCAGTATTCAATTTCCTCATTAAGATATGAGCTTGTGAAATATTCTTTTCCGATACTGATATCGTTGTAACGCACACATTCCACATAAAGTCCCGGTGAAGCAATCCCCATTATTATATCGTATGTTCCTGTTTCGCCGAAATAGCTGTAAAGCTCATTCTGTGTGTAGCTGTGTGCAATTGCCGCCCCGTCAAGAGGAATCCAGTCAGGCTCAAGCTCCATTTCAAAATTGCAGGCTTCGCAGCTGTAATGATTTTCCGAAAACTCGCCGAATCCGCCTCTGTCAATCATTTCTTCTCCGTCCTTTGTGAAAAGCAGGACTAATCCGCCGTAAAGAACAACGAAAAGAACTATAAATAGTATATTTCTCGCCATCTTATTTCCGCCTTACTTGAGAGCGTTGATGGATTCGATAATCTTAGCCATCTTCTCTTCAGCCTTTGCAAGCTTTGCGCGCTCGTTTTCAATCTGCTGTGCGGGAGCCTTGGAAAGGAAGCCCTGATTGTTAAGCTTGCCTGATAAGAAGTCAATGTCCTTCTGAACTGTCTTCTTTTCCTTTTCGAGTCTTGCAAGTTCCTTTTCTGTGTCAACAAGCTCGCCCATAGGCATGAATACTCTTGCGGCAGCTGTAACTACGGTAATCATACCTTCGCCTGTTTCAGCCTTTTCGCTGATTTCAAGCTCACCTGCACCTGCCAGTCTTTCAAAGAATACCTTACAGGATTTAAAGAGAGCAGTATCAGCGGTTTCGATATACATTGTAACCTTCTTTGAAGGGGGAACGTTAAGTTCGTTTCTCTGAACACGGACAGCCTTGATAGCGTCGATAATCTTTGTGAAAGCTTCTGCGTCAGCGGCGAAATTGAGCTTTTCATCATATTCGCACCACTTTGCAATCATGATGCTTTCAGGCTGGTCAGCTACGGGCATGGACTGCCAGATTTCTTCTGTAATGAAGGGCATATAGGGGTGAAGAAGCTTAAGAACGCCCTGCATTACGTAAACAAGTACATTCTGTGCAGCAAGAGCAGTTTCGCCGCCTGTGGCAATTCTGGGCTTTGTAAGCTCAATGTACCAGTCGCAGTAGATATCCCAGATAAAGTCGTAAAGCTTGCCGATAGCGATACCAAGCTCAAAGCTTTCAATGTTGTCTGTAACTTCCTTTACAAGCTTATTGTAAAGAGTAAGCACCCACTTGTCTTCGATAGGAAGATTTTCGGGGAGAACAGCCTTTTCCATGTCCTCGGGAAGATTCATAAGGATATATCTGGAAGCGTTCCAGAGCTTGTTAGCGAAGTTTCTGGAAGCAGTTACCTTTGTATCTGTCCAGCGCATATCGTTTCCGGGGCTGTTGCCTGTTA
>CAZGRB010000212.1:3653-3997 GCA_964527695.1 uncultured Ruminiclostridium sp. | reverse complement strand
CAAAAAGGCTCGTGGACTTTACCACCGGTGGAGAATTTCACTCCGCCCTGAAACAATAATTTTGTTATGAGATTATACGCGGATTAAATCCGATTATTCCTGACAGCCGCAGTCGCAGTCACAGTCCGCAAGAGCGGATAAATCAAATTCAAGATTTTCGCCGCAGTTAGGACAAGCGATAGTACCTTCTGCAATTACGTCAAAATCTACTGTAATTGTGTTGTTGCAGGCAGGACAAGTAATTTCGTACATATCCTCGTCGCAGCAGCAATCGTCGTCACAATCGCAATCGCAGTCGTCTTCGCCGTAGATTTCATCTTCAAGCTCATAAACGCTTTCTTCTA
>CAZGRB010000212.1:0-3643 GCA_964527695.1 uncultured Ruminiclostridium sp. | reverse complement strand
CTGCGACAACGTCTGTAACATCAGCAAGGTCGGAATCGATTTCTTCGATATTAAGAGCGATATCGCCGAGAACATCGATAATTGCGTTGATAACCTTACCTTCGTTTGTGCTTTCATCAAGCTTCATACCTTCTGCAAGACCCTTGATGTAGGACACCTTTTCAGCAATAGTCATAGCCATTTTTATAATCCTCCTTTATGGATTCTTACTTGTTGTTTGCACGTTCCATATATTCGCCTGTTCTTGTATCGATACGGATAATCTCGCCGATTTCGATAAAGAGCGGAACCTTGATTTCTGCACCTGTTTCAAGTGTAGCGGGCTTTGTAGCGTTTGTAGCTGTATCACCCTTGAAGCCGGGGTCAGTGTCTGTTACTTCGAGTTCTACGAAGTTGGGGGGTTCTACGCCGAATACCTTACCCTTGTAGGAAAGTACCTTACATACCATGTTTTCCTTTACAAACTTGAAGTTATCACCGAGTTCGCTTGCGTTGATCGGAACATCTTCGTATGTTTCGCTGTCCATAAAGTGATATAATTCACCGTCTGAATATGTGTATTCCATATCCTTTCTTTCAACGAAAGCAGTAGGGAACTTAGCTGTAGGGTTGTAGGACTTTTCTACAACTGCACCTGTGATAACGTTCTTTGTCTTTGTTCTTACGAAAGCAGCACCTTTACCGGGCTTAACGTGCTGGAATTCAACAACCTGCATTACGTTGCCGTCTTCCTCAAATGTCATACCGTTTCTGAAATCGCCTGCTGTGATCATATTTAATAATCCTCCTTAAATATATACATAAGTATCTCTTATATTGTACCTTATTTTTAATAAAAAAGCAAGTCTTTTTGTAAAATTTCTTATAATAAACAAAAAATTTATATATAAATAAGTGTTTTGGGTGTTTTTGTTAAATTAAGACAGCCGTCTGCCGTAACGACAACCATATCCTCAATACGTACACCGCACTTGTGAGGAATGTATACACCCGGTTCGATTGTAATAACCATACCCTCACGGAGCGTAAAGGGACTTTTGGGATTCAGGTTGGGGGCTTCGTGGATTTCAAGACCTACACCATGACCAAGACCATGGGTGAAATACTTTTCATATCCCCATGCGTCAAGTGTGCTTCTTGATACATTATCCACAAGCTTGCCTGTAACATCAGCACGTACAGCCTTGATTGCGTCCGTCTGAGCACCCCATACGGCATTGTAGATATTCTTCATCTCTTCATCGGGCTTTCCGATTACAACAGTACGGGTCATATCAGAATGATAGCCGTCAACCATTGCGCCGAAATCAAGGGTTAAAAACTCGCCGTTCTGAAGCGGTTTGTCGGTGGGTACTGCGTGAGGACACGCAGAATTAACGCCCGAGGCCGCAATTGTATCAAATGATATTCCGTCTGCGCCTAAATCCATCATGTAGAATTCAAGAACAGCCGCTACCTGCTTTTCTGTCATGCCGGGACGGATAGATGTGATAAGCTTTGAGAAAGCCGCTTCTGCAATACGCTGTGCTGCTTCAATCTTTGCAATTTCCTCTTCGCTCTTGATAATTCTCATACGCTCAAGAGTTGCGGAAAGCCAGGAGGAAGAATCCACTGTAAGAGCATTGAAAAGCTGCTTGTAATCCTCAAGCTCACTTACTGTAACTGTTTTGCTTTCGATAGAAACAACCTCGATACCGTGTTCCTCAATAATAGCATAAACCTGCTTTCTTAAATCCGAGAGAAGCTGTACCTCGCAGCCCTTTGCCTGCTGTTCAGCCTTTTCAAAATATCTTCCGTCTACAATAAAATAACTCTTATCCTTTGTAACCATAACAACGCCTGCTGAAGAATGAAATCCAGTGGCATATTTACGTGAAACCTCGCTTGTGAGCAGTGCGGCATGGGTGCTGTCCTTAAGCTCAGCCGCAATTCTTTCTGTTATATACATATCGTTGTTCCTCTTCTTTTTACTTTTTCGCAAGCGCCATTATTGCAAGGCGGTAGCTGTCTTTACCAAAACCGCATATCACGCCCTCGCACACTGCTGAAATCACCGACTTGTGGCGGAATTCCTCGCGCTTGTGAATGTTGGATAAATGCACTTCAACACAGGGCGTTTCCGACGCAGAGATTGCGTCACGGATTGCAATGCTGTAATGAGTGTAGGCGCCTGCATTGAGTACGATGCCGTCAGCATCTTCCCTTGCACTGTGGATGATATCAATAATCTCACCCTCGCAATTTGACTGATAGAACTCAGGTTCAACACCATGCTCTCTGCAGAACTCGGCAAGCTCTGCATTGATGCTATCAAGGGTATCGGAACCATATATTTCAGGTTCACGTTTGCCCAGCATATTAAGATTAGGTCCGTTGATGATAAAAATTTTCATTATAAATACCTCTCATAGGCTTTTTTCATTTCTGCCGCATCCTCCGCCTGTGTACCTGCGCTTTCGCAGATAACGGAAGGCTCAAGGCCACGTTTTGCGAACAACTCCATAAGCGGTTCGTATTCAGGGCCGTATTCATTATCGGAAAAAGTAAGGTGGCACTTCTCGCCGCCCGTTGTATACTGGATTTTGCTGAAATGGACATGGAAATTCTTAAGCCTGTCAAAACCCAGCTTGTTTTCGATTTCATCAAGAATTGCGGCATAGTCGTCAACAGTCTTTATACCGCCTAATGTACGGGCATTAAGATGTCCGAAATCAACACAGGGAAGAAATCTTTCATCAACCTTACAAAGCTCCATAACCTCAGAAAGGGTTCCAAGCTGATTGATTTTACCCATAGTCTCGGGACAGATAATAATATCGGAAAGCCCGATTTCATCAAGTCTTGCCTGCGCCTTTGTCAGCGTATCCTTTGCAAGCTCCAGTGCTGTCTCACGGGGCATTTTTGCGCAGGAGCCCGAGTGTACCACTATTTTTTTTGCGCCAAGCTTATGCGCCGCCTGCGCACTTTCTTCGATATAAGTTACACTTTTTAAGCGTGTTTCTTCATTTTCGCCGGAAAGGGATATGAAATACGGAGTGTGGAGGGTAAGATAAATGCCGTTCTGCTTTGCAATATCGGGAAGGAGATTATAGGTCTTTTCCGCAATACGCACTCCCCTGCCGCATTCTATTTCATAGCCGTTGAGTCCCATGGAAGCGAGATATTCGGGAAGCTGTTCGGGAAATTTACGTTTACCGAAGCTTTCCGAGTTTCCGCCCGGTCCGAATGTTATCATATGCTTTTTCCTTTCGGAGAGTTATTTTTCTTTTATAAAACCACCGCCACCGTGATAGGTGTCGGAAAAACATTTATATGTGCTGCCGCATTTTTTACATCTTAATACAAAATTGAACACATCTCTTGTCCATTCACCTGATTCATTCTTTAATATAAAAATATCACCTTCGGAATCGACAAGTTCAAAATTACCATTCTGTATCATACCTTTACAGTAATCAACTGAATCAATAAAATCCTGCGGCATTTCAAAAGAATCAATTACTTTTGCGTTTGAACACACACATTTTTCAATAAGCTTGCTGAAATCTCTCTTGAAAACCAATCCCTCTGCCGCGCGCTTAATCTTGAAAAGAATTCCCTTTTCGAGATGAAACGGCTCAACGAGGATTGTGGTCATTCTTGC
>CAZGRB010000211.1:0-4019 GCA_964527695.1 uncultured Ruminiclostridium sp. | reverse complement strand
TAAACACCGTCACAGATGCGTGAATTTCTGCTGAAAATATCAGCAACGTGCTTTAATACCGCATCGCCTGCGTTATGACCGTATGTATCGTTTACCTTTTTGAAGAAATCTATATCGCAGATAAACATTGATACATTGTGGGGATTTTCAACGTCTGCAAGAAGCTTGCTGTAATTGTTTTTATAATCGTTGTAGAAGCCCATGCGATTTTTAAGCTCAGTAAGCTTATCATGCTGGGAATCATCAAGAAAGGTCTGTGATTCCAGCGTGATACCGCAGATAAATGCAGCAAGTGAAAGTCTGCGGCAATCCTCCTCAAGGTTAAATCTGCCGTTGTTATCCAACTTGTTTATAGCCTGATAAGCGCCGATAAATTCGCCCTTGCAATTAGAAATGGGCATTACGAGAATAGACTTTGTAACATAACCTGTCTTTTTATCTACATCGGAATTGAAATCGGGATGGTTGTATGGGTCGTTTGTTATAATGGCTTTTTTCATGGTAAGAGCTTTACCTACCATACCTGTGCCTTCGGGGATTGTGATTCTTCCTGTTCCCACAGCGGCAGTAGTCCATAATTCGTGTTTTCTCTTGTCCCATTTCCAGAAGCTTGCTCTATCAGCGTTTACGAGAGTACGGCCGAGGTCCGTAAGAAGCCTGAAAATCTTTGTATGGTCATCAGAAACGTCATCATCGGCACAACACATTTCTTTATAAAGATTTTCCGTAATGGAAAAAATATGTTCTAAAAGCTCGTTGGAGTTGATATTGTTCATAATTTCAAATCCTTTCTTTATGGTTTATACAGATTATATCACTTTTTTAAAAATTTGTAAATATTTTTAATGAAATTTTCTCAAAAATGATGACAAATTTCATAATTTATGCTATAATTGTAAAAACAGGGGGTGTCTAAAATGAGCAGATTTCTTATTATTCCCGATCTGAGTGATATTGAAAACAGTCTTTCCATAGCGGAAGAATACGGCTTTGGATTTGAATATAACGATTTTTTTATTCCTGATATTCTTGATGACACAGAAAAGACTGAACAGCTTATAAACAGCTATAAAAGCCACAGTCTGCCCGATTATTGCACTCTCCACGGAGCATTCTTTGATGTGATACTGTTCAGCAGCGACCGCAGAATACGTGAAATTGCTGAACTGCGTATAAGACAAAGCCTTGATATTGCAAGAAAAATAGGTGCAAGGGGTGTTGTTTTTCACACAAACCACAGCCCCCAGCTCACCTCTGAGTCGTATGTAACGGGTTGGCATAATAAGAATAAGGAATTCTGGAGCAGAATACTCCCCGAATATAGCGATATAAACATATATATGGAAAATATGTTTGACAGTTCTCCCGATATGCTTTGCGGTCTTGCAAAGGAGCTTTCCGATTATCCGAATTTCGGCGTCTGCCTTGATTACGCTCACGCTGAGGTTTTCGGAGGGGGAGCAGATAAATGGGTAGAAAAGCTTGCACCTTATGTAAAGCACCTGCATATAAATGATAATGATCTTAAGGACGATCTTCACCTATCAGTAGGCGACGGAAAGATTGACTGGAACAGATTTAAGGGGCATTTTCATAAGTATTTCAGCAAATGTACGGTTCTTATTGAGGTAAGAGGAGCCGAAAAACAGCTTCGTTCGGCTGAATTTTTAAAAAATTTGAGCTTGATCTGAAAAAACCCTTGATTTTTTAAGAAAAATATGTTATGATAACGATAACAAATCAAAGGCAATTACGGCGAAAGCCGTATACGCAAAGCGTGAGTCTAAGCTTATATGAAATTTCATGGAGTATGACGGTCAGGCTGCATTTGTGATGATGCAGTTTTGCCTGCATACTCCATTAATTTTTAGAAAAGGCGGTTTTGGATATGACAAAAGCCAAAATAATAGGAATATGTGCCTCTGTGGCTGCCGTAGCAACAATTGCCGTAACTGTAATTTTGCTTGGCGGTGAGGAAGCCTACAGAATTTTGAAGGTTTTTGAGATGAACGGTACTGGAAATGTTGAAAGACAGAGTACGGTGATATCCGCGTATGAGGGAATGAAGCTTGAAAATGAGGATACCCTTTCCGTGGGAAACGAAAGTACAGTCCGCTTATCTCTTGATGACAACAAATACATACTTTTGGACCAGAACACAGTAATGAGCTTTGAGGCTGAGGGAAATGCCGAAAACAGCCGCACAAAAATCAATCTTGTCAGCGGTGCAATCCTGAATGAGGTTACCGAAGTGCTTTCGGCTGATTCAATATACGAGGTAAACACTCCAAAAGCTACAATGGCGGTAAGGGGCACCAGCTTTTACGTTGAGGTAATTCCCGAAAAAGACGGTTATCTGACTAAGCTTTCTGTGCTTCACGGTACTGTTTCGGTTCAGCTTTACGACGAAAACGGCAACCCCAAGGGTAGTCCTGTAAACGTTACAGAAGGGTTTGCTATTGCGATATTTACTGAAAATAATCCAAGCGGTAGGCCTGCTGAAATAGACGGGAACGCCTATTTTGTATTTTTGACGGATGACGGTTATGTTCCTGTTGGAAATAGCGAAAATCCATTGTTTGAGCTTGACGGCGAGCTTATTTCCGACGCAATAAAGCAGCAGGCGCTTAAATCCGATGAAAGCGGGCTTTTGCAGCTTAAAATATCGGTTGCGGATGAGCTTAGGGGCAAGGTAAAGCAACCTGAACAGACAACAGCACTTACAACTGAAGCACCTGCTGCAGAAACCACAGCCACTGAAGCTGCAACAACTACTGTAACCACAACGACTGCCGCAGATACAACTACCACAACGGCTGCTTCTGTTACAACGATTGAGCCGGCAATTACAGTTCCCGAAACTACAACCTCTGCTGTAACAACTACTACGGCAAAAACTGACTCAAGCACAAAGCCGTCGGTTACAACAGCTAAGGCTGAAACAATCATAACTGCCACAGAGACTTCTGAAACAACTGTAACCACCACTGAAAAAACAACAACCACCACAACCACCACCACAGCAGCAACAACTGTTCCTGTATCTGTAATTACTGTCTCTGCACCTGTAACATCATCGTATGTTACTGCACCGGATATTACATCAGTTGCAGTATCGGGTACAACAATATCCGCAGTTACCACAACCCCTGAAACTACTGTAACCACAACAACTGCCGCATCTGTAAAATACACGGTTGAGTTCTGTGACGAAAACGGAACTGTGGTATACAGCGAAGAGGTGGAGGAAAACGGCACAGTTCAGTCTGTTCCTGACGTGCCTGAAAAAACAGGCTGCACAGGCGTGTGGATATACGGCGGCACGGAATATACAGGCGGTATTGTTACAGGTGATATGACAATAACTGCCAAGTATACAATCAACACCTACACCGTAACTTTTACAGCCGACGGTTTTGACGCATCCTTAATACCTGAAACCGCTTCATATACATACGGTCAGACATTTGAGGTTCCTGCAGCTCCTGAAAAGCAGTATTATACGTGTGTATGGATTTGCAGCGGTACGGAATATGCCGAAAATCAGACAGTTACTGTTGAAGCGGATATGGACTTTGTTCTTCAGCTTACTCCTGTAAAAGTACAGATGCAGGTAATGCTTCCAAATTACAACTATGGCAGCGTTTATGTTCAGTATGATACTATTACAATAGATTACGGAAAGAAATTCTCAGAAAATGACAGAGGGTTTGATGCGGAAGGCTTGCTTGAATATTACGATAATCCCCATACGCTTTATCCTACGCAGATGATAGACACTTGGAGCAGATATACTGCTGTTTCGGCGGCAATTCAAAACACCTATGGTATAACGTCTGATTCTGATCCGATTATTAACAGCGATGTTATTGAAGAAGGAACAGATGGAAACGGCGATACTGTCTATACCACAACAATTTATATTACATACGGTTACAGAGAATTTACCGTTACATACAAAATTTATGGTTACGGCTCCGAACTTGATGAAAACGGCTATGGAATATATACCACTGAGA
>CAZGRB010000210.1:0-4034 GCA_964527695.1 uncultured Ruminiclostridium sp. | reverse complement strand
GGGGGTGGTTATGTACGGGAGCAAGCTCTGCAAGGTCATCAATCTTCTGGATAACCTCGTCAGTAACAAGAGTTGTCTTATTGAAGATTTCAGCACCCTGTACGACTCTGTGACCTACAGCGGAGATTTCGTCCATGCTCTTGATAACGGCAGCGTCGCCTGTTGTGAGGACTTCAACAACCTTTTCAAAAGCTTCTGTGTGAGTGGGGAATGTGCAGTCAGCTTCATATACTCTGCCGTCGAAAGCAGTGTGCTTGATGTGACCGTCGATACCGATTCTTTCGCAGTTGCCCTTAGCGATAACCTTTTCGTCTGTCATTTCGATAAGCTGGTACTTAAGGGAAGAACTGCCTGCGTTGATTACGAGAATGTTCATTGTAAAAAATTCCTTTCATAAAATAAATAATCGTACCTGTTAATTTTATACCAAATTGAAAGAAAAATCAAGTCTTTTGGGAAAATTTGTGGAAATATTTTGTAGGGATTGGCGTCCCCGACAATCCGCAGGTGTCAATGACAACCCTTGGAGCGGACCGCCGAGGACGTCGGTCCCTACTTTTTTTGAAAACCTCTTGCAAAACGCCGTAATATATGCTATAATTCAAGGTGCGACACAACTGAATAATGCTCTTTATGTAGGTGTACATTTTTACTATATGGTAAAAGTGCATGCTCTTTTTTCGTATGCTTATGTAAAGAGATTCGGAAGTTGTGTCGCAGCAATCGGAGCGGTGCATTTTTCGGTGCGTAGCTTCGGCTGCGCACTTTTTTGATTTTAAAGCATATGGAGGAAAAGACATGAAGAAAAAGATTTTAAGCGTGGTGCTTATGGTGGCTATGGTGCTGAGTGTGGCGGGGTGCGGCGGCAACAGCAGCGGTGAGGATATTGATTTCGACGCAATAGGCGAAAAAATAGAAAATATGTCCGACGATGAGCTTGAAAATGCAATTGAAGAAGGTGTAGGAAAGCTTGAAAACATGGGCGAAACCACCACAACTGCCGCACAGACCGAAGAAGCTCCAAAGGAAGAAAGCTATGAGCCTTTACAGGAAATTATCGACGCAGATTTATCCTCGGGACTTGTTCAGATAGGTGATGATATTTTTAAAAACGGCGGTTATATGACTGTTAATGAGTTTATTGAGCAGTACGGTGATAAGTACGATATGTCCGAAATCAAACCTGATGGATATATGGAGCCTACTAATATGCGTATGGAAAGCGCAACAGTTTCTAAAAAAGACAGTGAAATTAAAATTTATGTGAATTACGTTAACGAAACAGATGATATGATAAAAATCGGTGATGCGATTGTTGCTATTATAGGTTGTGGTGTATATAATTTTACTTCTGCAAACACTTGGTATCCGGGCGGCATCAACAGCGATGCTTTTTCATACGATGAAATTATTAGCATTGCTGAAGCGGACGGATTTATTGAACCGAGTTTTGAATTATTGGGTACGGTTGGTACATATGGAGTAAAATCGGAGATTTTTTATGTATATGCAGAAATTGAGGAAACTAATCTCTGCGGTGCAAAACCATTTATTGTTTATTCGGGATTATTTGATATGGAAAATGGTAACATTAATATGTTCAAATTAAGCTCATGTAGCGTTACAGGTAGATTATATTAAAAAATTATTGTAGGGGCGGGTACTACCCGCCCGTTTTCTTTTCGGGCGGATAATATCCGCCCCTACTTTTTGTTTTTCTATTGCTATCCTCTCAAAAATCTGTTATAATAACAATATCGTGAACAAATCATACAGGAGGTGCGTATGAAAACCTGCGGAATTATTGCCGAATATAACCCCTTTCATAACGGCCATAAATATCAGATAGAAGAAACAAAAAAACGATACGGCGCTACCCATATTGTCGCCGTAATGAGCGGCAATTTCACACAGCGCGGCGATGTTGCCATATACGATAAATACAAGCGTGCGGAGGTTGCTTTGCAGAACGGCGTTGACCTTGTAATCGAGCTGCCCGTGGCGTATGCCTTAGCCAGTGCGGAGCAGTTCGCCCTCGGTGCAGTTTCACTCCTGCAGTCTCTTGGCTGCGTGGATATGCTCAGCTTTGGCAGCGAGTGCGGAGATATTGACCTGCTCCACGAGACGGCTGGGGCGGTTGTCTACGCACAGAATCATGATGATTTCTTCCGCTACATGAGAAACGGTGATACGCTCCCTGTGGCGCTCCAGAAAACAATCGAAACCTACTACGAGAATGACATTATAAAGACCCTGACCGAGCCTAACAACACCCTTGCGGTTGAATATTTAAAGGCAATGGACGAGCTGGGTTGTATGTTCGAGCCTGTAACAATCGGCAGAGAGGGCGCAGGTCATGACAGCGAGGAGGCTTCGGACAGTATTGCTTCCGCTTCAAAGATACGAAAGCTTATTTTATCGGGCGAGGATGCTTCCGCCTTTGTACCGTCACTGCCTGAAGCTGAAACGGCGGATATACGCAGGCTTGAAACGGCAATTCTTGCGAAACTGCGCGCTATGAGCTGTAAGGAAATCGAGAAAGCTCCCAATGTGCTTATGGGACTTGAAAACCGCATTTATAAGGCGGTGAGAGTGTCGTCAAATCTTGCGGAGCTGTATATGCTTATCAAGACAAAGCGCTACACAATGGCGAGAATACGCAGGATAGTGCTTGCCTGCTTTTTGGGCATAAAAAAATCCGACCTTAAGGTTGAACCGTCATATGTGCGGATTTTAGGAATGAACGCAAAGGGCAGGGAGATACTCTCCGTGGCGGATTGCAGGCTTCCTATGGATACCTCTCTTAAAAATCTTGCCGCACAGGGTGAAAGGCAGAAGCGTCAGGCGTTTCTGGAAGAAACGGCAGGCAATATGTATGCTCTTGCCTTTGAGAAGAACAAGCCCTGCGGACTTGATTATACAACGAAACCCGTAATTTTACCGTAAATGTAGGGGCGGATATTATCCACCCTCAATAAATATGAAAGGATATATGAAAATGAGCATTAAATTTACAGAAGAAAACTACAAGAATTTCGGAAAGTGCATCGTTATGGACAACGGTATCTGCACTCTTAAAATTACAGTTGATGTCGGCCCTCGTGTTATTTACTATGCAATGAACGGCATGGAAAATATGCTGAAAGAGGATATAAACCGTGATACAGTCCGTGACAGCGAGGATATACACAATTTTTTTGATACAACCGAAAACTGGTATATATACGGCGGACACCGCCTGTGGACAAGCCCCGAATCATGGCCCGACAGCTACACCCCCGATAACAGCCCTGTGGATTACAAAATTGAGGGTAATACAATTACTCTTACTCCCCAGCCCCGAACAAAGGTAGGCGAGCAGCACGTTATGACTGTTACCCTTGACGAAAGCAGCACACTTGTCACAATCGGTCACAAGGTCATCAACATTTCCGACAGGGAGCTTACCTTAGCACCCTGGTGCCTTACCGTTGCGGATAAGGGCGGCGTTGAGATTATCCCACAGTGTAAGAAAAAGACAGGTCTTTTATCCAACCGCCGCCTTGTAATATGGGAATACACAGACATACAGGACGAACGCTTCTTTGTAAGCGACGATTATATCACACTCCGTCAGACAGACAAGAACCGTTCCTTTAAAGTAGGGATGAACAACGAAGACGGCTGGTGTGCATATCTCAATAAGGGTCAGCTTTTCAGAAAGCTTTTTGACTTTGACGAAAAGGCTGAATACCCCGATTACGGCTGTAATTACGAGACCTTTACAGACCCATTTATCATGGAAATCGAAACCCTCGGTGCATTACGCACCTTAAAGTCGGGCGAATGCTCCGATTATGAGGAAAGATGGGATTTAAGAGCCTGTAGCGATACCTTCAATCCCCGTGACAATGAGGATATTGACAGATTTGTAAAAGCGAATATCAACTGAATTTACCGCAAAAGAAAAAATCCCGCAGTTTAAGGACGGTACTCATATAGAAGCTTTATATGTATTTATCGGTGGAAACCTTTCTGTAGAAAGGTTCTCCCCC
>CAZGRB010000209.1:0-4043 GCA_964527695.1 uncultured Ruminiclostridium sp. | reverse complement strand
GACAATGGTTGCTAAGATCGCTGATGATCTTTACGAAGTACAGGTTGTTTCCTGGTATGATAACGAAAACTCTTACACATCCCAGATGGTAAGAACAATCAAGTACTTTGCAGAACTTTAATCCTGTAAAATAAACAAGGCGGGCAGCGTAAGCTGTCCGCTTTTCTTATTGGAGCTTAAGCGAAAATAAACCCCCGGTTCTACCGGGGGAATAAAAAGCTTCATCAAGCGATTGAAATAAACAACCTCCTGATGATACAATAGAAAAGGTTTGGCGACCGCATTACTATTGAAAACAAAAGGAGGTTATTCACGTGAAAAATGAAATAAAACACTTATCGCATTCATCATACAGATGTGAGTATCACATAGTATTTGCGCCGAAATACAGGAGAAAAGTGATATACGGACAATTACGAGGTGATATAGGAGCGATATTACGCAAGTTGTGTGACGAGAAAAAGGTGGAAATAATAGAAGCAAATGCAGCATCTGACCATATACATATGCTTGTGAGCATTCCACCGCATATAAGTATATCACAATTTGTAGGATTTCTCAAGGGAAAAAGTACACTAATGATATTCGACCGACATGCAAATTTAAAATACAAGTACGGAAGTCGTCATTTTTGGTGCAGAGGGTATTTTGTGGATACAGTTGGAAGAAATGAAACTGCAATAAAAGAATATATAAAAAACCAACTGGAAGAAGATTATACTCAAGACCAGATAACATTCAAAGAATATATTGACCCGTTTACGGGTAGCAAGAATTAAAAGACAAAAAAGAACAGCCGCTTTTTAGCGGCCGTCCGTGATAGTAATGCGTTGCTAAACTTCAATGCCCCTTTAGGGGTTTAGCCAGTAATATGCCCTTCCAGGGCTTGTGCAAACCACCACTTTAGTGGTGGTTATGATTTATTTATAATCTCCATTACCTGCGTGTCAGGTGTTGCTTCAAATCCATTTTTATTATAAAATTCGATTAACGGTTTATTTTCAGCTACAAGAATCAGATAAAGATAATCTTTGTACTTTCTTTTTATCATTTCAAGCAGTTTGGTTGCTATTCCTTGCCCCTGATATCCGGGATTCACGAGCAGATAATGAACATAAGCTGTAAGCTCACCGTCATCAATTGCATTTATAAGCCCGACCAGATTATCATTATCCCACGCTGTGAATACTGTTTCACAGTTATTAAGCGCTTTGAATAAACGTTCAGGATAATTTGCAGACAACCAGCCAACCGATTTAAACAATTCCTGAAGCTGATCTTTTGTAAATTCTCTTGTTTCAAAATAACTTATCATTGATTTTCTCTCCAAAATTATTAATCCGCCGTTTTGCAACATTGAAATAAACTGAATATTGCAAAAGTCGGAATCGGATTAAACGTCACTTTTAAGTATTCTTATCTACTGTATGGAACTGCTTTAAATTACCTGTCTTGTTGCTTCTTTCCGCAAGAATAGCTTCAACCTCTGTCCAGTCAAGGCCACGCTCAACGCACATAACCATAATGTGATAAATAAGGTCGGCAATTTCATTCTTCAGCTCGTCGTTATCCTTATTCTTTGCCGCAATTACCATTTCGGTGCACTCTTCGCCACACTTCTTTAAGATTTTATCAATTCCCTTTTCAAAAAGGTAGCAGGTATAAGAGCCCTCCTGCTTGTTGTCCTTGCGTTCAACGACAGTGTCGTATAAATCCATTAATACATTTCTTTCCATTTTATTTATCCTTTCTCGTTAAGATTTATAAGCTTCATTGTTTCCATATCAAGTTCACGGTAATAACAATTATTTGCAACGCCGTTATAACTTGTATGGCATATATTTCCCTTATCGGGAGTAGCCTGAAAAACAAGGCTGTTCTGTTCGCAGTTAACAAATATATGATGCAAAGTGAATGTATTGCCTGATTCAAGACCTTTGTACCACAGCTGATTACGTGATGTACTCCAGAGAACAACTTTTCTGAGTTTTATAGATTCTTTCAAAGCTTCCTCGTTGACATATGCCACAAGAATTACTTCTCTGGTATTCATATTCTGCACCGCAACGGGAATCACTCTGTTTTCGGGAGCAATTTTCGCAAGCTTATCAAAATCGAGCATAAGCTCGTCTGTTTTTTCTATAAGTCCCATCATACACCTCGCACAGCAATATTCTTACCCTTGAGATATTCCTTTACCTCACCTACTGTAAGCTCTCCGAAGTGGAAAAGCGAAGCCGCAAGAGCCGCCGAGGAAGCAGTCTGCTCAAAAACTTCAGAGAAATGATTGATTGCGCCGCAGCCACCGCTGGCGATTACGGGGATTTTTACTCTGCTGCATACGAAATTCAGCATTTCAATATCAAATCCACCACGAACACCATCGGTATCAATAGAGTTGAGACAGATTTCCCCTGCCCCGCGCTCTTCGATTTCCCTTACCCAGTCGCCAAGGTCAAGATTCATATCAAGTCTGCCACCGTTGATAAAAACGCTGTAACCGCCCTTATCGTTGCGCTTTGCATCAATACCTATTACAACACACTGACTGCCGAAAACCTCAGCCGCATCACTGATAAGCTTTGGATTCTTTACGGCCTGTGAGTTTATGGAAACCTTATCCGCACCTGCGCGGAGAGTATCGCGGAAATCCTCGATTGTAGCAATACCGCCGCCTACACAAAGAGGAACAAAAACCTGCTTTGCAGTTTCACGCACTACATCCAGCATTACCCCTCTGCCCTCGTGAGAAGCGGTAATATCATAGAAAACTATTTCATCAGCACCCTGCTTATTGTACTGAATTGCAAGCTCAACAGGGTCGCCTACGTCTTTTACGCCTTCAAAATTTACGCCCTTTACTACCTTGCCGTTACGGACATCGAGGCAAGGAATTATTCTTTTTGCAAGCATATTTACTCCTTATCGAAAAAATTATAAATCTTTATAACCGGATGACGAGAGCCTAAACCTACCGACTCTTCACTGACTCTTACCGCGATATCATCCATATCAAAATATATACAATAATTAATACACGAATTAGTATTGAAGATAAAATCCATTGGATCTGCTCCAAGGTGATATCCAATCTTTGAGCCATTTGTAATCTCGTTTGCGAACGAACCCTCGCCATAAACATTAATTATCTCATCCTTACTCCTACCTACTATCCACGAATCAACAAACGGAAAGCTGGTCGGAAAAATAACGCAGAAAGCAATAACAGCAGTTGTTATACATGATATTACAATCAACGCTTTTTTCTTTTTACGCTTTATGAGATGAATTATCCACACAATAGCTGTGATTACTATAAAAACAACAAAAATCACAAGCAAAGTAGGCTTTGACATTATTTGCTCTCCTTAATCGCCTCTCTCAGATCAAGAGTACCGCTGTAAATGGACTTACCGCAGATTGTACCGTAAAGATTAAGGTTCTTACAGGTTATAATATCGTCAATGGTATGAACACCGCCGCTGGCAATTATATTAGCGGAGCAGGCTTCGTTAATCTGCTTAAGCTGTTCAGCGTTTACGCCCGATAATGTGCCGTCCTTTGAAATATCAGTGAAAATTATATACTTTACTCCAATGTCAGACATTGTCTTAGCTAAATCTGTGAAATGAACATCTGATGTTTCGAGCCAGCCTTCAGTAGCAACATAACCGTTCTTTGCGTCAATTCCTACAGCGATTCTGTCACCGTACTCCTTTACAGCATCCTTTACAAGTTGAGGATTCTTGACTGCCGCAGAGCCAATGATTACCCTGGAAATACCTGCTGAAAGATACATTTCAACAGTATCGAGAGTTCTGATGCCGCCGCCTACCTCAACTTTAAGCCCTGTATTCTTTGCAACATCAATAAAAATTTCTTTATTCTGCTGAGAAGCGTCCTTAGCGCCATCAAGATCAACCATATGTATCCACTCAGCACCACAGGCTTCAAAGCCCCTTGCTGTATCCATATAGTTTTCGGCTACCTTCTGAACTGTATTGTAATCACCTTTGAAAAGACGTACACAGTTACCGTCCTTT
>CAZGRB010000208.1:0-4067 GCA_964527695.1 uncultured Ruminiclostridium sp. | reverse complement strand
TACACCATCATTATATGCCGAACAAGTGTGGCACATTAAAGAACATGGTGCAACCTTTTTAATTATTTCACTTTTTTCCATTTTTGTACTTCTCCTCTAAATTTTATCATTGAGTTAATTATAACAAACATATCATAAATAGTCAATGACATATCCACTTCTGATACTTACGGATTAAAGGACTGCGTTTTATTTATGTTTTGCACGGTATTCCTTCGGGGAAACACCTGTGTATTTTCTGAAACGCCTTGCAAAAAGACTGGAATCCTGATATCCGCAGTCGAGTGCAATGGTTGTTATGCTTTCCGAGGTTCTTGTTAGCCGTGTCATAGCCCTCTGCATACGGAGAGAGGTTATATAATCCTGAGGTGTTATATGATATGTACCCTTGAACTGCCGCTGAAAATGGCGGACGGACATTCCTGCAATACCTGCAATCTCTTCAACTGTTGTCTTCTCAGTAAAATTACGCTCCATAAAAGCAACAGCCCTGCAAAAGGTTGAAATTCCGTCATCGTCCGACCTGCTGCTGTCATACCTGCGTGAGAGAAAGCTGACAAGTTCGATAAAATATGCGGTAACTGTCGACACAAAGCCTGCACTGCAGCCCTGATATTCCTTTATCATACGTGCAATAAGCTGCTCCACTTCTTCAAAATCATCTATGCTGAGTCTGAGACGGTTCTTATATTTCTGTTCACGGACAAGATAAGGCTCAACCACGAACAGCGAATGGAACCCGGGACAGTGCTTAAGGTCAGGGAATGGAGCAAATATGACATCGGGACGGAACATTATGTTGCATATTCTGAAATTATGACATTCGGAAAAGGAATGGGGCAGAGCCTCATTGACGCCGAAAACATCGCCCTTTTTTATAAAATAGCTTTCACCGTTCACGTTGTGCATTGCGGTTCCGTCAAGAACAATTGTAAGCTCAAAGAAATCATCGTGCTCGTGCATTTCAAGGGAATGTTCATGCTGTCCGTACTGCACGAAAAACGGAAACTCGCTCCTGCCTATGAAATTTTCAAGATGAAAAGTATACATAACCGCCTCCGTGTGTCGCAAAAATGCTGCTTTGTCAATGCAATTGTAGCACTTATGCGACATAATGTCAATATAATTATATCGTATGCGACGGATTTTATTGATTTTCTGCCGTGTTTATACTTGCAAAAAATAAAGATTGTGATATAATATATACAATATGATTTTTTACGGAGGATTAACTGATGTTCAAAAAGAAACTTTCTATCGGTTTAGCCGCAGTTATGTGCTTCACCTGCCTTGCAGGCTGCAACAGCGATACAGCTCCCGCAGACACAGACAACAGCGCTGTTGTTGACGGACAGGCAACAGAAGACAATATCACCGAGGAATTATCCCCGGGCGTCGAGGGATGGACCTACGGTCAGGTTGCCATGGGCGGCGGCGGCTTTGTAACAGGTGTTTTTTCTACCTGTGAGGAAAACGTTTACTATGCCCGTACAGACGTAGGCGGCGCATACCGCTGGGATGAGGCTGACGGACAGTGGAAATCCCTCAGCTACTGGATTTCCGCAGATGATGTGGGACTTATGGGTGTAAGCGCAATTGCTGTTGACCCTGAAAATGCCGCAAAATTATATATTCTTGCAGGTACGGAATATTTCAGCAACGGTAAGACCTGCATTCTTATTTCCGAGGACTACGGCGAAACCTTTGAGGTTGTCGATGTAAGCGAATTAATCAGGGTTCACGGCAACGGTATGGGCAGAGGCAACGGCGAGAGACTTGCAGTTGACCCCAACAATACGGATACAATCCTTGCAGGCGGCTGCACAAGCGGCATTATCCGCAGCACAGACGGCGGCAAGACATGGACTCAGACTGATTTCCCTGTAAAGGGTACATCCAACGGAAACGGCGTGAACGTTATCGTATTTGACCCCAATACCGAGGGTCTTGTATATGCGGCAGCTTCCCAGAACGGAGATAACCTCTATGTTTCCAGAGACAGCGGCGTTACATGGACACAGCTCGGCTGGAATCCCGAAGAAATGCCCGCCCGCATAAAGCTCGACTCCAAGGGCAATCTCTATGTTGTATGCGGAGATAAGGAAGGCCCATGGAATCAGTCAAAGGGTGCTGTATACAAGTACGACCCTGCAAGCGGTACTGCCGAAAACATAGCTCCTACCTCCAACCCCTTCGGCGATATCGTTATTGACCCCACAGATGAAAACCGTATGGTGCTCGTGACAACCCAGACATGGGTGCAGCAGCCCAACGGCTCCTTCGGCGATACATTCTTCACCACTACCGACGGCGGTGAGACATGGACAGATATAATCAGCACAATGACTATGTCAACAAATGATATTCCCTGGATTGAGGACTGCGCTATCCACTGGTGCTGCTCCCTTGCAATGAATCCCTTTGATACAGACGAAATAATGGTTACAAGCGGCAACGGCATCTTCGCCTGCGATAACATCTTTGATGAAGCACCTGCTTTTTACTTCAATTCAAAGGGTGTGGAAGAAACTGTACCTATGGATATTCTTTCACTTGAGGATTATCCTCTTGTTACAGCAACTCTCGACTACGACGGCTTTGTTCACGAGGATATCTACATCAACGCTGAACGTCATCAGGATAAAATCGGTTCTACAACAAGCATTACAATTGCCGCTCAGAACAAGGACTACTGGGCAAAGGTTGGCGGAAGCGACAGCAGTCAGCTCCTTACCTACTCCACAGACGGCGGCAAGACCTGGAGTAAAATCAACAAGAAGCCTGAAAAGGGCAAGACCTTCTACAACGGCAGCATTGCCTTCAATGCCGACGGAAGCAGACTTATCTGGATTCCCGAAAACGGTGTAGGCGGATATTATACAGAGGACTTCGGCGAGACATGGAATCAGTGCGACGGAATTATAGGCAAGGATCTCTATGTTATCGGTGACTATGTAAACCCTGATTATGTATATGCTTACGGCAAGGATAAGCTTTATGTAAGCTCCGACGGCGGCAAGACGTTCAAGAAAAAGGCTACCGACCTGTTCCTTCTGGAAGACAGGCTTTGCGTAACTCCGATTGAAGGCTGTTTCTACCTCCCGACAGGCGGCGCTCTCTATAAGACAAGTGATTACGGCGAAACCTTTGAGAAAGTCGAAGGAGTTGTTCAGTGCAGCAGTGTAGGCATCGGCAAGCCGAAGAACGAGGGCGACCCCTACGTTATCTACATCTACGGTACTACTGCTGAAAACGATACTGTTGCTATCCATATGTCCGAGGACAACGGTGCGACATGGACGCAGATTACCGATGAAGCTCATCAGTTCGGCGGTATGGGCAACGGCGATATGATCTGCGGTGACCTTAACGTTTACGGAAGATGCTATATGACTACCGTAGGCTTAGGTGTTGTATACTGCGACAAGACTGAAAAGTAAGGAGCGGAAAAATGTATTTTGATGAACTTGAAATTGGTATGAAAAAGGAAATTCCGCCTGCCTTCATTGAACGTGAGGAGATGCTGGATTTTGCAGAAAAATATGACAATATTCCTCTTCACACCGATGAAGAATATGCGAAATCAACACGTTTCGGAAAGCTTATCGCTCCGGGGGTAATGTCCTTTATGAGCGTTTGGGCGAAATACCTTGAGGTGGATTTTTTCGGTGAGGAGCTTATCGCAGGAATGTCTACAAAAATTCAGTGGTTCAAGCCCGTTTTCGCCGAGGATACTCTGACAGCTGAAGCTGAGATTACGAACCTAACAAAAAAGAATGAACGCAGCGGAATAGTCGAGGTTACAATAAACATCTGTAATCAGAACGGTGAATTTGTAATGAAAGACGTTACCGAAGCACTTGTTAAATGCAAATAAATCAGGCAGGCTGAAGGATTAATCTTTCAGCCTGTATATGCGAGGGATGAAAATGTATCTGTTACTGCTGGCAGTTATATATCTTGCCTTTATAAGCTTAGGACTTCCCGATTCCCTGCTTGGTTCGGCGTGGCCTACTATCCGTACTGACCTTGATGTACCCATTTCATATATGGGTATCGTATCAATG
>CAZGRB010000207.1:0-4077 GCA_964527695.1 uncultured Ruminiclostridium sp. | reverse complement strand
GCCCCAGATTTTCTTCCGGCGACGGTAAGGGACTTATCAAGAGTTCTATCCGTGGCGACGATATTTATATTCTTGTCGATGTAGGAAACTACAACTGTAAGTATCAGATGTTCGGCAAGGAGAATTCCATGTCTCCTGATGATCATTTCCAGGATCTTAAGAGAATTATTCAGGCTATGAGCGGTAAAGCTCACAGAATCAACGTTATTATGCCTATCCTCTACGGAGGCAGACAGCACAGAAGAAACTATCGTGAATCCCTTGACTGTGCAGTAGCACTTCAGGAGCTTGCAGCGATGAATGTTGAAAACATCATCTGCTTTGACGCACATGACGCACGTGTATGCAACGCAATTCCGCTTACAGGTTTTGATAACATTATGCCTACATATCAGGTTCTCAAGGCAATGTTCAAGACAGTTACCAACCTTGAAATCGACAAGTCGAAGTTTATGGTAATCAGCCCCGATGAAGGCGCTCTTAACCGTAATATGTACTATGCTTCCGTTCTTGGTGTTAATATGGGTATGTTCTACAAGCGCCGTGATTACTCAAGAGTAGTAAACGGAAGAAACCCTATTGTAGCTCACGAATACCTGGGTGATTCTGTGGAAGGTAAGGATGTATTTATTTCTGACGATATTATTTCTTCAGGCGAATCCATGCTCGACCTTGCTTATGAGCTCAAGAAAAGAAAGGCAAGACGTATTATTGCTTACGCTACATATCCGATTTTCACAAATGGCCTTGAAAAGTTTGATAAGGCTTATGAAGAAGGTATGATTGATTATGTATTTGGTACAAATCTTACATATCGTACACCTGAGCTTCTTGCACGTCCCTGGTTCAGCGATGTTGACGTATCCAAGTACATAGCATATTTCATTGCGGCTCTCAATCACGATGTATCCATCAGTGCAGTTATTGACCCCCATGAAAAAATCAAGGCTCTCCTTGCAAAGTATAATGTCAAGGGCGGTAACAATATCTGAAAATAAAACAACGCCGTACAGTATGCTGTGCGGCGTGTTCGTTATGAACGGAAAGGAAAGTTATGCCATTAGCTGACAGCATAAGACCGAAAACGCTTGATGAGGTAGTGGGGCAGAAGCATATATTAGGTGAGGGGAAGCCTCTTCGCCGTATTATTGAAAGCGGAATAATTCCGAATATGATTTTCTATGGTTCGTCGGGAATCGGTAAAACAACCGTTGCCAATATCATTGCAAATTCAACTGATATGAACCTTTATAAGCTTAACGGCACCAATTGTTCAACGGCCGATATAAAGGATATTATAAATTCAGGCGGTAGCTTCAGTTTTGGAAAAGGCACACTTTTGTATCTTGATGAAATCCAGTACCTGAACAAGCGTCAGCAGCAGAGTCTGCTTGAATATATCGAAAACGGTGATATTACACTTATAGCGTCCACTACGGAAAATCCTTATTTTTATATTTACAATGCTATTCTTTCCCGTTCAACCGTGTTTGAATTCAAGCCTGTGGAAAAGGATGATATAATTCCTGCTCTCAAAAGAGCTTTTGAAATTGCGCAGGAAGAAATGAAACTTCAGTTTGATGTTGAAGAGGCTGTTTATGAGCATATCGCCCTTGGCTGCGGCGGTGATGTGAGAAAGGCAATCAACACGGTTGAGCTTTGTATGCTTGCTGCAAATAATGGTAAGATTGACCTTGAACTTGCAAAACAGCTTACCCAGAAAAGCTCAATGAAATATGATCGTAACGGCGACCAGCATTACGATATTCTTTCTGCTTTTCAGAAATCTATCAGAGGCTCTGACGAAAATGCGGCACTCCACTATCTTGCAAGACTGATTGCAGCAGATGATTTACCGTCTATCTGCCGCAGACTGCTGGTTATTGCGGCGGAAGATGTGGGTCTTGCGTTTCCTAATGCAATAGTGATAACAAAAGCCTGCGTTGACAGTGCGTTGCAGCTTGGTTTTCCCGAAGCAAGAATCCCTCTTGCTGAAGCAGTAATTCTGCTTGCAACTGCGCCGAAATCCAACAGTGCTTATAACGCTATTGATATGGCTCTTGCTGATGTTGAGCACGGCAATACAGGCGATTTCCCCCGGCATTTACAGAACAAGCATTATGACGGTGAGGGTGCGGCGGTAAAGGGTCAGCATTATCTTTATCCCCACGAATTCCCTAATCATTATGTCGAGCAGCAGTACCTGCCTGATAATATCAAGGACAGGGTTTATTACAAGTACGGGGATAACAAGTTTGAACAGGGGTCTTATGAGTACTGGAAGAAGATTAAGGGGATAAAATAGTATAATTCAGCCCGAAAGGATAACCTTTCGGGCTTTGCTTATACAAAATCAGTTCTTACATTCTTTGAACAGCTGTCAGTGGAATAGATCCAGCTGTCAATATGTTCTTCATTGCAAAAATATTGATAGGGTATGGGCTTTATATCTTTCTGAGTGCTGAATCTGTCTACAATAATGAGCTTTACCTTCATTTTATCAGGTATAATTGCCTTGATGTAGACACTCACCATGTTTCCTGCTTCAACGCCGTCCCTTACCTCTGCAAGACCTGCAAGATTTGGTGTAAGCTCTACAAAAATGCCGTAATTTTCAACTGAACGCACAATTCCCGTAACTGTTTCACCGATTGAATATAAATCCGCATTTTCCAGCCATGTCCCGAGTAATTCCTTATGGGTAAGCGTTATTTTATCATCGCTTGTGGATTTGACAACTGCCCGTATATTCTGTCCTATTTCAAATCTGTCCGAAGGATGCGAAATGCGAGAAACGGATATTAAATCTATGGGAATCAGAGACGGAATTCCGCAACCAATGTCAACAAATGCCCCGAAGGATTCAAGGTGCGTTATTTTGGCGTTGATTATATCGCCTGCTTTTAGCTTAGAAATATAATCCTCCATACATTTTTCCTGAGCTTTTTTCCGTGAAAGCGTTATTCTGCATTTCCCGTTATTGTCAGTCTTTATATCAGTGACAATAAAGCTTACAGGTTTATTGACACGTGAAATAAGGGCAATATCCCGTGTTGTACCGTCTTCAATTCCTATTGCTCCTTCATTTTTGGGGATAAAGCCTTTTGCAAACCCTAAATCAACAATCAGATTATGGCTGCTGTCGCATATGGTGCATATGGCTTCGGCTATTATTTCTTTTTTCATTGTTTCTTCAAGAGCAGCTAAATTTGCTGTATGTAAAGCGTTTGACGGGAGCTTCAATAATTCTCCCTCAGGCAGATATTCAGTCATACTGTACCGTTCCTTTCTTTTTTTAAAACCTCTGAGAAGTCTTTTTTCAATTTTATGAAAAGCAAGGCTTTTATATGACATCATAATAAAAGAAAACTACAATCTGTTTTCTCAGGTAAGTTGAATTATTCTCAACAAATATGCTGTGGACAAATCAGGTTAAATCAGGTATTATAATAACAGGAGCTCCCCAAAAAAATATACGGAGGAAAAGATTATGCTTAAACTTGGTGAAAATATTAAAAAGTTCAGATTAAAGAGCGACCTGACGCAGGAACAGCTTGCAGATGTTATCGGCGTTTCCGCTCAGGCAGTCAGCCGCTGGGAAAACGGAACAACGTACCCCGATATAACACTGCTCCCGACTATTGCCAATTATTTTGAAATTACTATTGATGAGCTTATGGGAATGGAGGATTTCAAAAGTGAGGAGCAGCTTAAAGAATTGCTTGCAAAGATTGATGAAAACAGCAATAAAGGTTTGATATATGAGAATATTCTGTTTTTGCGTGAGGCGGTGAAAATTTACCCCAGAAATTATGAATTATTGTTGAAGTTGATACGTCAGCTGACATTCTGTTCATATAAGAACGGTACACCACTGACTGAAAATGAACAGCTTGAATTAAACCGTGAGGCGGTGGGAATAGGTGAACGGATTTTATCTTCTTGTACCGACATGGAAACTATTATTCATACAAGAGACCAGATGTGCTATGCATATTTTAAACTTGGAGAAAAAGAAAAGGCGGTGGAATATGCTAAAAAATTGCCTAATATGTGGTTAAGTGATACGATGGCGCT
>CAZGRB010000206.1:0-4077 GCA_964527695.1 uncultured Ruminiclostridium sp. | reverse complement strand
AAACAGACTATTGCCGAGGAGGATTATACCCTCGTCGTGGATACAAGCGATTTGGACGGCTATATCTCCTTATATGATACCATTATTGTGGAAGGAAAGGATTTGTATGACGGAAAAATCATTGACAACTGAGGCCCTGACTACGGTAACGGACAATTACTGCCGTCTTTCGGAACGCATAGAGAATGCGAAGATAAAGGCGGGCAGGACGGACGATGTGCATTTCATGGCAGTGACCAAGACGGTTGCTCCCGAAATCGTGAATCATTCCGTTTCTCTTGGAATAAAGCTTCTGGGTGAAAACCGTGTGCAGGAATTTCTTGATAAACACGAAAGTTATGCAGGCGATTACGACGTGCATTTTATCGGCGGTTTACAGACAAATAAGGTAAAATACATAATTGATAAGGTAAGTATGATACATTCGGTGGACAGCTTTAAGCTTGCCGCTGAAATTGATAAGCGTGCCGCTGCTGCAGGCAGTGTAATGGATGTTTTACTTGAGGTGAATATCGGCGGAGAGCTGTCCAAGAACGGCATCCCCGCAGAAGATGTCCTTTCACTTGCGGCAGAGACAGAGGGGCTTTCAAGCATCCGTGTAAGAGGACTTATGACAATTCCTCCTGTGGACATTGACGGCAGCTCTGAACGCTATTTTGAAAAAATGCAGCGCCTTTACAGCGACCTTGCGGTGAAAACCGCAGGAAACGGTAAGTTCCTTATTGACACTCTTTCAATGGGTATGTCAGGGGATTTTGAAAAGGCAATTCAGTACGGTTCAACAATAGTAAGAATCGGAAGCTTACTATTCGGATACAGGAAATATTAATTTTGGGGGGATTTTTTCATGGGTTTCATGGATCAGTTCAAAAAAATGGCAGGAATGAACGGAAGTGACGCAGATTACGAATCTGAAAATGACTATGCAGATTCCATGCCGTCCACAATCGGCTTCGATGATGATTATTCCGCACCTGTCAAATCTTCTACAATCAAGAGCAGCAAGACATTAAGCATTCCTGCAACAGCACATCTTCAGGTTATAGTTGTTAAGCCTGAAAGATACGGTGACGCAGCGGCAATTGCTGACCACTTCAAGAGCAAGAGAACAGTCGTTCTCAACCTCGACAACACAAATAAGGACGTTGCAAACCGTCTCATTGACTTTTTGGGCGGTGTGGCTTACGCTATGGACGGCGAACTGAAGCGTATTGCAAATATGACATATATAATCGTACCGTTCAACGTTGATATTTCCGGCGATATGATTGACGAGCTGGGCGGAAACGCTGATTTCATCTGATGAAGGAACTTTCTGTACGGGAAAGTATCGAAAAAAGACTGTCGGATTTGTGTTGCATTTCCGAAAAACAGTGCATACCGAAATTTACCGCCTTTCTTAATGAGCAGGAGCAGTTTTTTGCGGCAAATTATCTTGATTCGAGAAAAATGCTTTACTCCATGTGGGGCGGTGCGGATTGTTGCGCCCGTAAGATGCTCTGCGTACTTCCGTTTGAAATGGAAGCAGAATTTCCCGTTTTTCCGCTGACTATCACTTTCAGAAAGACATATACTCTGACCCACAGGGATTTTCTCGGTTCGTTCATGGCACTGCAGACAGGCCGTGAGCAGATAGGGGACATTCTTATGGGAGAGGGGTATGCAATAGTTTTCTGCACAGCTACAGCGCATAATCTCATTGCGGACAATATTTCAAAAATCGGCAGGGTAGGGGTTACCGTTTCCGAAGGGATCAACGCACCGCTTCCCGAAGCTGTTTTTGAGGAAGTGACGGCTGTTGTGGCATCGCTCCGTGCCGACTGTATTGTAAGCGCTATTTCGGGACTCAGCAGGGAAAAATCCGCAGATTTCGTAAAGGCAGGAAATCTGACCCTGAACTACGAATTCTGCAATTCCGTCAGCAAGATTGTTTCTGAGGGAGATATCCTTTCCCTGAGAGGATACGGCAAATTTGTACTGAGAGGCGGCGGAACAGAAACCAAAAAAGGAAAACTGAGAATTATTCTTAAGAAATATATCTGAACAGGAACTGTTTCAGGTTCCCTGAAAAAAGAAAGGAAGGAACGAAAATGGATGCGAATATGATAAGCAATAAGAGCTTCACCGAAGCTATGCGCGGCTATAAGAAGGAAGAGGTTGACGAATTCCTTGCAGATGTTGCGCAGGAATACGCAAAGCTTCAGAACGTAAATCACGAGCTTGAAAAGAAGCTTGAGGTGCTTGCCGACAAAATCCGTGAGTACCGTGAGGATGAAGACGCACTCAAGGAAGCACTTCTCGGTGCGCAGAAGCAGGGTCGTCAGGTTGTGGAAGAGGCCAAGGAAAAGGCTAAGAATATGATTGACGAGGCTCAGGAAAAGTGCGACAATATGATTGCAGATGCTGAAGCTGTGGTTGCACAGAAGACAGCTGAAGGCGAAAAGGCAATTGCTGACGCTCTTGCAGAAAAGGCACGTATTGAAGAAGAAGCAAAGCAGAGAGCCGAAGAGCTCCACACAGAAATGGAAATCCAGAACGAAATCGACAAGGAAGCTCTCGCAAGAACAAGAAGAGAAGCAGAAGATTTCAGAACAAAGCTTATTATTGAATATAATAACCACATCGAGCTTATCAAGAAGCTCCCCGAAATGTGCCAGAACGAATTTGTCAAGGAAACTGTTGATAATCACGATACAGCAAATCTCCGTGAGCTCCTTGCACAGCAGAAGGGTGAAGAGGTTATCACACCCGTTGCGGAAATTCCCGAAGATGAAGATAATGACGACGACGTAAAGGTTGTAAACAGCTTTACCGAAATTGAGGTTCAGGAAGCGCAGTCCGAAGAGGTTACAGAAGTCGAAGAAACTGAAGAGGTTTCAGCATTCACTGTAGAAAACGCATTTGCTGAAGATGACGAAGACGATGATGATACACCCGATTTCCTGAAGCGCAAGCCCGCAGGCGGCAATAAATCCAAGTTTGAAAAGCTTGAATTCGGCAACAATACAAATAACAGCAATAATAAAAACAAGAAAAAAAGATAAGTCAAAGGAAAGGACATACGACAATGGCACAGGATTACAACGAAACACTTAATCTGCCCCAGACTGCCTACCCTATGAGGGGTAATCTTCCCGCACGTGAGCCCGCATGGCTTCAGCAGTGGGAAAGCGACAGACTTTATTACGAGCTCCAGAAGAAGAACGAAGGACTTCCGAAATATATCCTTCACGACGGCCCCCCCTATGCAAACGGCAATATTCACATGGGTACAGCTCTCAATAAGGTTTTAAAGGATATTATCGTAAAGTACAAGTCCATGACAGGCTATCAGGCACCCTACGTGCCCGGCTGGGACTGTCACGGTCTTCCTATTGAATTAAAGGCATTAAAGCAGATCGGTGCTGACGGCAGCACAATCGACCCCGTTGAACTCCGTAAGAACTGCCGTGAATTCGCACTTTCCTGCCTTGACGATCAGAAGGCGCAGTTCAAGCGTCTCGGCGTATGGGGCGACTTTGACGATCCTTACCTGACAATTGCTCCTGAATTTGAAGCAAAGCAGGTTGAAGTATTCGGCAAGATGGCTGAAAAGGGTCTTATGTATAAGGGCTTAAAGCCTGTTTACTGGTGCCCCGACTGTAATACTGCACTTGCAGAAGCTGAAATCGAATATGAAGACGACGTATGCTACTCTATCTATGTAAAGTTCCCCATTTCCGACTCCAAGGGCAGGTTTGACGACCTCGGAATTGACCTGAACAGAGCATACGCAGTTATCTGGACAACTACCACATGGACACTTCCCGGCAACGTTGCTGTCTGCCTCGGCCCCAACTACGAATACACATTCGTAAAGGTTGAAGATGAAGAAAGCAAGTTCTGCGGCGACTACCTCCTTATGGCAGTTGACCTTGCTTCCACAGTTATGGAAGCAGCAGGAATCAAGAAGTACTCCACAGTAGGCAATTTCCTTGGTTCCGAACTTGAATTTGTTGAAACAGACCATCCCTTTATGGGCAGAAAGTCCACAATTATCCTCGGCGACCACGTAACTCTCGAAAGCGGTACAGGCTG
>CAZGRB010000205.1:0-4151 GCA_964527695.1 uncultured Ruminiclostridium sp. | reverse complement strand
TTATAATACTCCCCGTACTCATCAGCACCATCGAATATCACATTTGTAAACCCCTTTTTGCGATAAAGGTGCAAAGCCGCTGTATTGTCCTTATCAACGCCAATAGAGATTTCTTTGTATCCCATTTTCCTGATTTCATCAATCATAAAGTTCACAAGGATACTGCCTATACCTTTGTTTCGGTATTCAGGCTTCACAATCAAACGAGAAAGATATATTCGTTGATTAGGGATAGTATAATCACTGTCGTTCATGTCAAAAACATAAGCGATTTCGCCGAGAAACTCTCCGTTTACTTTATAAACATACACAATACGATTGCCTTTTTCTATTTCTTTTCGAAAAGGTTCGGCAAACGGGTCGGCAGACATATTCCATATATTATTGCATTTCTCATACTCGCTGATATTCAGCTTTTCGATAACATAATCGCTCACATTCTCACCTTGCCTTACTTAATAGATTCTTTTATTCTTATTTCAATTATTTTTTCACACAAAGCTCACTCAGAATAATCTCAACATTTTCCTCAACCGCCTTAGTTCCGTCTACCCTTATCACAGGAATATCCATTGTCTCAAGCCAGTCAGTTATAGTCTTATCGGTGCGTTTTTTGATAATATCATAAAATGCTTTTTCTCTCTCGTATAAGTCGCCGCCCTCTGAAACCCTGTCGCCGAATTTATCAAAAGCACGCTGACAAACGCGCTTCATTCTTATTTCCTTGGGTACGCTCACAAACACCGCACAGGTAAACATTGCGGCAGTCTTTTCGCTGTGATTTCCTCTTACCGACGCAAAAATAAAGTTGCCGTCCCTCTTTAAATCCTCATACAGAAGGTTTACAACCTCTTCCTCCGTCCTCTGCACCGCATAAAGATAATCGGGGTCGGTTTTCGGGAAATAGTAATCCTCAATATCCCTGAAAAGCCATCCTGTTTTATCGGCAAGTGCCTTGCTCAGTGTGCTTTTCCCTGCGCCATTTCCGCCGCAGATTATTATTTTATGATTCATTTTACCACCTCTTTCAATTAAGCGTAAATTTCCACTTACAGCAACAGGAATCATCAGTAATATCGGGATAACAGCTCACACATTCGCAGGTAAAACGGCTGTCGATTGTTTTTGCAAACTCGGTGTATTCGATAATTCCCACAGACTTGCAGGGGTGAAAGGGCATACCCTTTCGCTCTCTCGCACGCTGAACACGACAGTTGACAGAGGTATATGTAAGGGTGTTGCCCTGGGTTTCGATTCTGTCCTCGTTGATATTGGCGTAAAAGCGGAGTTTAAGCGCTTTTTCAAGCCCCTCAATTCCTGAGTTGTCGGGGAGCTTTAAAAACTCCTTGATACGCTTTGCCTCGATAACAGTAAAGCGCTTCCACGCTTCTCCGTCATGGTACATGGCTTCGTCCATACCCAGCTTACGTTCAACAGACTGAAACCATACCCCGTCCATTGCAAGCCAGTTTTTTGAATATATTTCAATCAGCTGTATAAGCTCATCCTTTGAAAACTGTGATAATGTTTCGTAATTATTCATACCGTTCTCCTTTTTTATTTTGCTTTCTTTCAGTATAACACTATCGGCGGTGAAAGTCAATTTTACAAATTTTACTTATTTCAATGCCAATATTTTCAGAACAGCATATTATATTATTGAGTGCTTCCGCTCAAAGCACTTTATTACTGTATAGGAGGATTATCAATGAATAAGCAAAACCAATTTAATGATAATAACAACTGCGGTTGTGATGATAATCGGGCAAACAATAACTGCGGAGAAAATAACCAGTGTTCCTGCTGTATAAATTGTCCGCCCGGTCCCAGAGGACCTATCGGTCCGCAGGGACCTATGGGTCCTCGTGGTCCCATAGGTTTAACAGGTCCACAAGGTCCTGCAGGCGAACCAGGCTCAGTGGGACCTCAGGGACCCGTTGGTGAAACAGGTCCTGCCGGTCCTCGCGGGCCAATAGGTTTGA
This sequence comes from uncultured Ruminiclostridium sp., assembly GCA_964527695.1. Lineage (GTDB taxonomy): Bacteria > Bacillota > Clostridia > Oscillospirales > Ruminococcaceae > Ruminiclostridium_E. Next base: position 2,169 of record CAZGRB010000205.1, on the reverse strand, counting down.
CAGGTCCTGTCGGTCCTCAGGGTCCCATTGGCGAAACTGGTCCTGTCGGCCCTCAGGGTCCTGTCGGTGAAACAGGTCCTGCAGGTCCTCAGGGACCTGTCGGTGAAATAGGCCCTGCCGGTCCCCAGGGTCCTGTCGGTGAAACAGGTCCTGCAGGCCCTCAGGGGCCTGTCGGTGAAACAGGCCCTGCCGGTCCCCAGGGGCCTGTCGGTGAAACAGGTCCTGCCGGTCCTCAGGGTCCTGTCGGTGAAACAGGTCCTGCAGGCCCTCAGGGTCCTGTCGGTGAAACAGGTCCTGCAGGCCCTCAGGGTCCCGTTGGCGAAACCGGCCCTGCCGGTCCTCAGGGACCTGTCGGTGAAACAGGTCCTGCCGGCCCTCAGGGTCCTGTTGGTGAAACAGGTCCTGCAGGCCCTCAGGGTCCTGTTGGTGAAACAGGTCCTGCAGGCGGAATTTTGAACTTTGCTGATTTTTATGCAATTATGCCGCCCGACAATACTGCAACGGTTGCACCCGGCGCTGATGTCAGCTTCCCTCAGGACGGACCTAACAGCGGCGACGATATTGAAAGAACAGGTCCCAGTTCATTCACTCTGTCACAAATCGGAACTTATCAGGTTCTTTTCCAGGTAAGCGTTACCGAAGCAGGACAGCTGATTTTAACACTGGACGGCGAAGACCTGGAATATACAGTTGCAGGCCGTGCAACAGGAACATCTCAGATAATCGGAATGGCTATTGTCACAACTACTGAGGAAGACTCCGTTCTTACTGTGCGAAACCCCGCAGGCAATGCCGCCGCACTTACCATTACACCTCTTGCAGGCGGAACACGTCCTGTTTCTGCGCATCTTGTTATTATGCAGATTCAATAATTGCAAAATAGCAGGCTATGATATTATGAGGAATTAAAATAAACCGCCTGAATTGTCAGAAAGTTTTCTGACAGTTCGGGCGGTTTCATTCTGAGGGGCAGTATGGTATAATAAATTCAACAAATCTCAGAAAGGAGTTATGTATGTTTTATCACGCTTCTTCAATAAAAAATATAGCGATACTCAAACAAAGAATATCAAACCATAACATTCCTTTGATTTACTTTTCCGAGAAGAGAGAAAATGCACTTATAACGGTTACATATCCAGTAAATCATAAACGTTGGAAATCATTTTATAAAACATGGCTGCATTCCTCTCCCATGAACTCATCTCATCGTTAATGATGGTGATGGTGGTGATGACCTGCGGACGCCTCAAACTCCACGTGACAATGCTCTTCGTGACAGCCTTCGTCCTTGCCTTCGAGTTCTAAAGTCACATGGGCAATACCATGCTCTTGAAGCTCATCTCTGATTTTATGCTTGATAGAATGAGGCTCCTCCTCTGTTACAACGTGCATTGTTGCATAATTGTTATTACCGTCCATACTCCAGATATGAATGTGATGCACACCAAGAACGCCCTCGATTTCAGATATATGCTCTTCAATTTCCTCCACTGAAATTCCGTGAGGTGCTTTTTCAAGGAATAAATCCAGCACTTCCTTCAGATTCTTTACCGCATTTACAAGAATGAACAGTGCAACTAAAATTGACATTACAGGGTCAATAACAGATATATCTGTAAAACGCATAACCACTGCGCCTACCAGAACAACTACCCAACCGAGGACATCTTCCAGCATATGCAGATTAACCGCCTTCTGATTAAGCGAATCACCCTCTCTGGTAAAGTAAGCAGCTACAAAGTTTACAACAACGCCGATTACTGCAAAAATAATCATGCCGTTATAATTGATTTCCACGGGATTAATAATTCTGTCAACGGCATTAAAAATAACCATAACTGAACCGAATAACAGAATAAGAGTAGTAATTACACTGCCGATTACCGAGTATCTTGCATAGCCATAGGTATATGTTGCATCGGGCTGCTTCTTGCTCTTTTTCTCAAGAAAATAGGAAATACCGATGCTGATAGCGTCGCCTATATCATGAATGGAATCGGAAACGATAGCCACGCTGTTTGTAATTGTACCGCCGATAAACTCAAAAATTGAGAATGACAGGTTAAGTATAAATGCGATTAAAATGTTCTTTTCTGTTTTCATTGTTTTATCTCCTTCCAAAGTATCTCATTGTATGTGTTTTGTATTCATCATACTCTGCACCGA
>CAZGRB010000204.1:0-4192 GCA_964527695.1 uncultured Ruminiclostridium sp. | reverse complement strand
AATCGAACTGGTGACCTCATCCTTACCAAGGATGTGCTCTACCGACTGAGCCATATCAGCAATCTGTTACGGTTATAAATTATAACACAGATTTTACCTTTTGTCAATACTTTTTCTGAAAATAAAATCTATCAAACCCCTTGAAAAATTCGTTATATTATAGTATAATAAAAAGTGTGCGTAAGTCATTACGCAAATTAATGAAAGGAACTGACAACTATGCCACAGGAATTTTCCGTTTCACTTGACAGAATTATAAGCGAACATGAGCTTGAAGTGCTCTATTGTCCGCAGAATCCAGCGAATATCTTCATATACAGCTGTGATGTAAACCGTCCCGGCTTACAGCTTGGCGGCTTTTATGAATATTTTGATAATACACGTATTCAGATTATAGGCAAGACTGAATTTACATTCTTAGAGCAGAGAAGCGAGGAAGAAAGGCGTGCTGCAATTGATACGCTTCTTTCTAAGCAGCCTCCTGCGCTTGTTATAAGCCGTGACCTTGAGCTTTTCCCTGAAATTACAGAGTTAGGCGAGAAGTACGGTGTTCCGATTTTAAGATGCAAGGCAAGTACTTCCGCTTTTATGGCTAAGCTTATTGCTTTCTTGAACCTGAATCTTGCTCCCAGAATTACCCGCCACGGTGTACTTATTGAAATTTACGGTGAAGGCGTGCTTATTCTCGGTGACAGCGGTGTTGGTAAGAGCGAAACTGCCATTGAGCTTGTAAAACGCGGTCACAGACTTGTAGCTGATGACGCAGTTGAAATCAAGAAGACATCCAATGTTACTCTTGTCGGCAGCTCTCCTGACAATATCCGCCACTTCCTTGAGCTACGTGGTATCGGTATTATCAATGTACGTCAGCTTTTCGGTATGGGTTCCGTTAAAGTTGCTGAAAAGATTGATATGGTAGTTGAACTTGAACCATGGAATCCTGAAAAAGTCTATGATCGTATGGGTATGGATAACCACTATATGTCAATTCTTGGTGTTAAGGTTCCTTATCTTACAATTCCGGTTAAGCCTGGCAGAAACCTTGCGGTAATTCTTGAAGTTGCGGCTATGAACAACCGTCAGAAGAAGATGGGTTATAATGCAGCACAGGATCTGCTTGATAATCTCGGATTAAATATGGAGGGTGCAGATACCGTTACAAAGTATGACGTATAATTTGTGGTATCGGATTAAAATGAATTTTATAGGTGATTTTCACACACATACACTTGCTTCATCCCATGCATACAGTACTATAACCGAAAATGCAAAATGGGCTTCCGAACATGGTATAAAATTTCTTGCAATGACTGACCACGGAATTGATATGGAAGACGCTCCTCATCTCTGGCATTTCTATAATCTCAAGGTTATTCCCGATGAATTATTCGGAGTGCGGATAATCAAGGGAATTGAAGCCAATATCAGGGATGAAAAGGGTACTCTTGATATTTACGACCCATATGTGTATAAATGTGTTCAGTGGGTTAATGCTTCTATGCATTATCCGCTTATGATGCCGTCTGATAAGGCGGCTAATACAAAGGCTTATCTTGCTGTTCTTCAGAATCCTCATGTAGATGTAATCTGTCATTCCGAGTCTGAACAGTATGATTATGATTTTGATGCAGTTGCAAGGGAATGTGCAAATCAAGACAAACTGATTGAGGTTAATGTAACACGTTTACAGCGTGGTAGGTCTGCCTTTCAGCGTTATGGCATGATTCTTGAAGCCTGTGAAAAATACGGAACAAGCATTGTTGTAAACTCAGACGCTCATTTTTTCACTGCAATAGGTGAATTCGATATTGCTGAACGGCTTATTGAAGAAACAGGTTTTCCTGAAAAACTTGTCTTTAATGCAGACGAAGAAAGAGTTTTATCTTATCTTAAAAATAAACATCCCGATAAATTCTGATATAAGGAGAATATTGAAATGTATAACATTGGCATTGATTTAGGCGGAACAAACATAAAGGTTGGTGTTGTAGACGAAAACTACAATATTATCGGCCGTTCCAACATCAAGACAAATCTTCCCAGACCTTCCGAGGAGATTGTGGAAAGCATCGTTGAAGGTGTAAAGCTTGCCTGTGAAGATGCAAAGATTGCTGTTTCCGATGTAAACAGCATAGGTATCGGTACTCCCGGTACAGCAAACCGAAACACAGGAGTTGTTCTTTATTCCTGCAATTTAGGTTTCGACAACTTTGAACTCGGTGGTATGTTGAGCGAAAAGCTTGGTGCAGAGGTATTTGTTGAAAATGACGCAAATGCTGCTGCTTTTGGTGAGGTTGTAAACGGTGCAGGCAAGGGCTATAAGGATGTTGTTGTTATCACTCTCGGCACAGGTGTCGGCGGTGGTATCATCATTGACGGAAAGATTTATACAGGCTTCAATTTTTGCGGCGCTGAGCTTGGACACTCTGTAATAGAATACAATGGAAGACAGTGTGGCTGCGGCAGAAAGGGCTGCTTTGAAGCATATTCTTCTGCAACCGCTCTTATCAACTTTACAAAAGAAGCTATGGAAGCTGATAAGGATACAAAGATGTGGGAAATTGCAGGCAGTATTGAAAATGTTGACGGAAAAACTGCTTTTGACGGCTTCAGAGCAGGTGATAAGACAGCAACTGAAGTTGTAAACAAGTACATCAACTATCTTGGCTGTGGTCTTACAAACGTTGTAAATATTTTCCAGCCTCAGGTTCTTCTTATCGGTGGCGGTATCTGCAAGGAAGGTGAAAACCTTACAAAGCCGCTTCTTGAATACATCGCCCGTGAAAGTTATTGTATCGACCCCAATTGCTCCACAAAGCTTGATATTGCAAAGCTTGGCAATGATGCTGGTATAATCGGCGCAGCTTATTTATATACTTTAAAGTAAGCGTTTAAAATGCTCTTTTTCGCCGCACACACAGTTGTGCGGCGATATCATATTATTCTATGGGGGTATCGGTTTGGAATATAGTTGCGTAGAAGAATTATGCGTAAAATACGGGATTGAATTTTTGAGAAACCAGTCATTGTCTGAATATACCTCGTTTCAAATCGGTGGGAAATGCGATTTGCTTGTAAAGCCTCACAGTGCTGATGCAATAAAGGAAATCCTTATATGCTGCCGTGAAAATGATATAAAATATTATATTTTAGGCAAGGGTAGCAATGTTCTTGTGAGCGATAACGGTCTCAGAGGTGTTGTGATTCTGATTTCTTCGGACTTTTCGGCTGTTTCTTCCGACTTGGCAGATAATGAATTGATATATTGTGAGGCAGGCGCTTCATTAACGAAGCTCTGCACCTTTGCTAAGGAAAATGAACTGACAGGCCTTGAATTTGCATACGGTATTCCCGGCTCTGTGGGCGGTGCGCTTTATATGAACGCAGGTGCATACGGCGGTGAAATGAAGGATGTTGTAGTCAGCTGTGATTATCTTGATGAAAATCTTGAAGCTAAGACAATGAACCTTGAAGATATGAAGCTTTCATATCGTCACAGTATTTTCTATGAAAAGAATTATATAATTCTCGGAGTTATTTTTAAGCTTGATAAGGGTAATAAAGCTGAAATAACAGCCAAAATGTCTGAGCTTATGGAAAAGCGGCGTTCTAAACAGCCGCTTGAATATCCCAGTGCAGGCAGTACGTTCAAACGTCCCGAGGGCGATTTTGCAGGCAGACTTATTGAAGTAAGCGGTCTTAAGGGCTTTACCTGCGGCGGTGCTCAGGTAAGTGAAAAGCACAGCGGTTTTGTAATCAATAAGGGTGGGGCAACCTTCGAGGATGTAAAAGGTGTAATTTCGGCAGTACAAGAAAAGGTATATAAGGATTCAGGCATTATGCTTGAATGTGAAGTTCTTATTCTGGAATAAACAGGGGAAAATCAAATGGAATATGTAATTGTAACAGGTGTTTCAGGTTCAGGAAAATCCTGTGTTGTAAAAGCTCTTGAAGATATCGGCTTTTTCTGCGTGGATAATATGCCTCCGCAGCTCATACACAAGTTTGCCGACATATGCAAAGGCAATGGTTCAATTGAAAAGGTTGCTTTTGTTACCGACATAAGAGGGGGAGAGTTGTTTCTTGAACTCTGGGACAGTGTTGAAGAAATGCGTAAGCTTGGACTCAATATAAAGGTACTGTTCCTTTATGCTGATCAGGATGTTGTAAAGCGCAGATACAAGGAAACAAG
>CAZGRB010000203.1:0-4205 GCA_964527695.1 uncultured Ruminiclostridium sp. | reverse complement strand
CGAAGTGTTACAATAAATTTACGATATTCACCAAGATTATTTCGGAGCATCTTTATATGAGTATCGATTGTTCTGTCATCGCCGAAGAAATCATACCCCCACACCTCGGCAAGAAGCTTATCTCTTGTAAGAGCGATATTCTTATTACGTACGAGGTAAAATAATAAATCATATTCCTTAGGGGTTAGATTAGCTTTTTCTCCATCAACAAAAACACTTCTTGCGGTAAAATTAATCTCAAGACCTTCGTATTTAACCACATCAGAGACGGCCGCAGACGGAGAATTGCGTTTTATAATTGCATTTACACGAGCAAGAACTTCTTTCGGAGAAAAAGGCTTTACAACGTAGTCATCAGCTCCTATCTCAAATCCGAAGAGCTTGTCATACTCCTCTCCTCTGGCTGAAAGCATAAGAACAGGTGTGTTTTTCACCTTGCGTATTTCTTTACAAGCAGAAAATCCGTCAAGTTTAGGCATCATAACATCAAGGATTATAATGTCATAATCGGTATTCTTCGCCATTTCAACAACCTGCATACCATCGACTGCTTCAGAAACCTCATGACCTTCAAATTCCGCGTATTCTCTGATTACTTCACGAATCTTCTGTTCATCATCTGCAACTAAAATCTTGTACATAAACATTCTGCCTTTCTCATCAGTGATTAAAAAAATTTTTAAAAAAAAAGTCCAGTAAAAAGCTTAAAGCTCAATACTGAACACGGTTTCATCAAAAAGATGAAAATGAAATAAGATTAAAATGAAATGTTGGGAGAGGAAATTATGATTAATTCAACATTAATCAAACGTTAAAGACAATTCTTTAACACAATTTATTCTACAGTATATTTGTGACAATTCCGTGACAGAACGGTCAAAACAGCGTGAAACTTAACTGCGAATTTCAACATCTCCGAAAAACATTTCTGCAAATCTGATTTCTTTATCATCCACATCCGCCAATTCAGTTACTTCACTTGCCAGCATATTTTTCTTTGCAGGGATTCTGCTGTATATCTTCAGATACTTTTCATTTGTTTCTTTTCTTTCAACAAGTTCGGCGTTACCGATAAATTTTATATCTCTGCCTGGAGTGATGTCAGCCTCATTGAACGAAAAACCTGCACAAAAAGTTCCCTTTGCATAAAAAACATTATTTTCTTCATAAAACTCAAAATGTCCATTCAGTTTCCTGAATATATGCTTTATTGCGTGCATTTCAAGTTTACACTTCATCAACGGAAATTCAGTATTTAACTTGAAACTCGTTTCAACCTCTATGTTTTTCATTGAGGCTCTTCTTATATAAATGAGAATATCATCATTCCCAGCTGAATAGATTAAAGCAATTTTTATAATATTGTATAACGCAAGTTCAAACTTACTGTAATCAATGTTTGTTACCGGAAATACAAGATCAGAATACAACGTTATCCTTTTTGAGAGCCTTCTGATAGCAAACTGAACAATATCCAATGTGCGTTCAAGATATCTCTGCATGGGAATATTATCACAATCTGAATCGTCATTGAAAGCTTTCATTATATTCTGACAGTAATTGTGTATATTCAATGCCCATTTTTTCTGTATAATGCAATTTTCATGAAAGTTATCAAGAATGTATTTTGTATTTCCAACATAATCTTCAATCATATCGGTCATTGAAATTACATTGAGTGAACTGTGGCACATTTCATCAAGATATTCAAACAACTCATCATATTTTAACTCTTCATCAGTAATTTCCTTTGCAACCTGGCAAATATAACCGTAATCGTTAAGCCTGCTCAGCTCCGCACGATGATATCGTCCCTGATAGAGAAAGAAATGAACTATTGTTTTACCACCGTTTGATGCAATAAGCTTATTCTGTATTCTATCATGTGCCACAACTATCCTGTGAAATAGTTTATCATCATTGCACCACTTTATGTTAAAATCCTTATCAAATACAGCTACTTTTTTATAGTCGGAAAAAATCCGCTTTTCATGATGCCTGTCCATATTTCGTCAATCCTTTACAAGGCATTTTTTATTACCGTTTTCATCAACAACATAAGTATTGGAAGCGGTCGCCATAAAACCACGCATCATAAATGCTCTGTATTCATTACGAAGATTAAGCTGTTCCTTTTTTTCTTCCTCGGTAAGTCCCTCACTTTTTGATTTTCTTGCAAGAAAATTTATTCTGTCAATTTTACTTCTATCCATACTACACCTCATTGTTTTTAAAAATAAATTTACATAAACCCGATTTATTGATAAGTTCCACACACAACCCTGTTAATACACCGCATATTACACCTGCAAGAAATAACGAAGGAATATAATAAAATGCGCTGAATGTACCATAAACACCTACCGCAACCATTATCTGTGCAATATTATGGCAAACTGCGCCCGAAATACTTACGCAAATCGTGTTGTGACCTCTCAGTATTCTACGTACGATTGTCATAGCAATAAGCGATAGAATTCCGCCTGACAGACTAAAAACAACAGCAACCATTCTACCTGTAAGCAAAGCTGACAAAAGACACCTTGATATCAGTACCAGAAAACAATCACCTGCTCTAAAAAAACTGTTGTTTGAAACCATAAACAGAATAATAATATTTGCAAGTCCGATTTTGGCACCGGGACAAAACGGAAAAGAAGGAATAAAAAGCTCAACAACAAATAACGCAAGTGAAAATGTTGTCAGTAAGGAACAAATAACCAGACGTCTTGTTTTTTTCACCCTGTCACCCCATCAATCTCCGATGAATCAACAATTATAATTTCAAGTCTATGAGGCATACATATAACCGGATGAGCCGAATTATCAGTAAAACCGGTGTTTATACACGTTCTGTCAGGACAATCCGATTCAGTCACACCGATTTTTCCATCTGTTATTTTAACCTTATTATACCCATACTGCGTTTCAATTAAAAAATCAGAATTATCAGACAAACTGTAAATTGCATATAATGTGCCATCTACATAAATATGCGCCTCTGTACCGGAGATATTATGAATCATTAAAAACCACAACAAACAAAAAACACACAATAACACCAGAATTATAACAAAAATTAATGATTTCTTATTTAATCTACTCATTCAGTATGACACCACTTGTTTCCACAGAATAATCAGTTATAATTACATACCCACAGTTCTCGCTTGTAATCAGCTGACAGGCGGTTTCTAATCCTGAGACAAAAGCAGCGGTAGAAAGACAATCACCCTTAAAAGCGCTTGTGCTTACAACTGAAACGCTGTTTATATCGCTGATTGCGGGACAAGCAGTTGCAGAATCAAGAATATGATGATATCTTACGTTGTTATACATAAAATATCTTCTATAATCACCGGAAGTAACAACACAGGAATCAGAAATTCCGACATTTCCAATCAAAGTGTTTTCATCATCAGGATTTATAATTCCAACAACAAAGGGATTGCCGTTTTTATCACCTATAACCGCAACACTGCCGCCAAAATCAACAACAGCTGACTCAACGCCACGTTCTTTAAGAAATTCAATTACTCTGTCTTCGACATAACCCTTGGCACAAGCACCTAAGTGAACAGCGACTCTCTCATCTGTATACATTACTGTTTTCTTATCATCATCTAAAATAATGAATTCATAACCCTTGAAGCCAACAAAATCTGAAAGCAGCGCCGTATCAGGCGGAATACCTTCATACGAGGCTTTATCCCATATTTCAATCAGTCTGCCAAGCCCGATATCAAATGCCCCATTGGTTTTGGCACAATAAACCAGAGACTGATTTATAATGTCGAAAAGTTCTCTGCTTACTGCTACCGGATTATTATAAGCAGATAAATTCAGCAATGACAATTCGCTATCAGATTCAGAGTATGAAAAAATATGTTCATATTCAGCAATCATACTGAAACAATCATTGATAATATCTTTATCTGATTCATTACTGTTGTAAACTTTAATCGAAACAAGCGTACCGAATAGGTATTCACTTCCCTGAATTACCGAGGAAAATGAAGGTGAGCTGCAAGATGAAAAAATAAATATGCATAAAAAAAATACAACTATTTTTTTCATTTATCCTCAGGAGCTTTTGTTGAATTAAAATACATTTCAGTTAGACAGGAAAAAAGTGCCTGCTTATCCTCCTGACTCATACTGGTACATTCAAAAATCTCCTGACCCTTTTCAAGATATTCAGCAGC
>CAZGRB010000202.1:0-4207 GCA_964527695.1 uncultured Ruminiclostridium sp. | reverse complement strand
TTCATATCAACAACAAAATCGGAAAGCAAATCAAGTTCATCAGCAGTAAGACTTGCATTTATCAGCACAGCTACATCAACATCTGAATCCTGTGCGTTTGTTCCTCTTGCCACAGAGCCATATAAAATAATTTCAACAATCTTATTGTTTGCTGTTTTCAAAATACCGGCTACAAGCTCATTCATAATTGTATCAGACATAGCTGCACCTCCTCATATCCTTCTATTGTTATAATACGATAATATCAGGAAAAAGTCAATCTACAAAATAACATAAATCAATCTAATTTAAGAAAATTTAATTACTTATTCGCAATTTATTAACATAAGTATAATTAAAATCAGAAAAATAATCAGTCAAAAACATTAAAACAAATCTTACCTATTCTATTTATCATTTCATCAACAATCTTCTTTTCGCCTTCACGTATTGCTACATACAAAGGTATTCTCTGACCGATATGAATCAACTGTTCTTTTATTTGATAATCACTCATACAAGAATAATCTATACCACAGATAACACATATACCATCCGTTAAAAATCCAAGCTGATTAATCTCCGTTCCATAACGTTTAATGAGATTCTGCAAACAAGAAATTGCATCGGAACGATTATAATTCTCAAATGATTCTCTACATTTTTTATAAGCATTAAAATCGTCAATAAATTCCTTTGTAGTTTTGATTTTATCAAGATATTCATTAAGCTGATCTTTCTGCGTCATATGAACCACCTCCATTGTACATTTATTATACCACAACTTAACAGAATGAGCAATATTTTCAAATAAAAATAGTATCAAATATTTCAAAAATCCATTTTGGCCACTATTTATATAAAAAATAAAGAAAAAATCTATTTTGACCGCTATTTACAAAATGATATAGTGTAGCCAATCCGAACAAAACTTTGGATTGGCTGCTTTTTATTTTCCAAAAAATCGTAAAACACAAATCTGCAATTATTGCATTTCGTATATAACTATGATATAATTTGTACAGCACTTGAAAGATCGCGGCACACAGCACACGAAAGGACTAATGAATGAAAAAAGCAAGAATAACAGCTGCTCTGGCAGCGGTAACACTTGGAGTAGTATCTATGAGCAGCATAACTTTTGCACAGCAGCAAACAGTGAATATCACGGTATCACCCTCAGAAGGCCACAAGAAGATTTCTCCTTATATTTACGGAGTAAACAGCGGCGTAGATCTGGGCAAAGTCTCTGCCGGCAGTATGAGACTCGGCGGTAACAGACTGAGCGGCTATAACTGGGAAAACAATATTTCCAACGCAGGTTCAGACTGGCGTCATATTTCAGACACATATCTTATCGATGGGGTTGACAATGATATAAAGCCCCTGCCCGGTGCCGCTGCACTGCAGATGGCGCGTGATGCACAGAACAACGATGTTCCGTATACCCTGCTTACATTACAGATGCTTGGATATGTTTCCTCAGGCAAAACAGGTATAGTTCCCGAGGAAAAGACCGCTCCGTCGGAATACTGGAATGAAGTGGTCAATCATAAGGATGGCGAACTCTTGCTCGAACCAGATAAAAGTGACAGCTGTGTTTATACGGATGAATATCTTTACTATCTCATAAACACACTGGGTGATTCCGAAAGCGAAACAGGCATAAACGCCTATGCCCTCGATAACGAGCCTTCACTGTGGCACCACACTCACAGCCGTATGCAAGGCGGACATATAACCTGCAAGAAGCTTTTAGAGAAATCTGTTGATCTTGCAAAAACCATAAAGGAAATGGACAATAATGCAGAGGTGTTCGGGCCCTCGCTTTTCGGTTATTCGGCATTTGACACGCTGGCAGGTGCAGAAGACTGGAGCAGCCTTAGATCCGAAAACAAATACCGCTGGTTTATCGACTATTATCTTGATGAGATGCGTAAAGCAGAGGAAGAACACGGAACACGTCTGCTTGATGTACTTGATATACATTTCTACACTGAGCAGAATGGAGCCTGCGGAGAACGCTCCTGTAATCATTATGATAACGATGAGTGTATCCAGGCACGTCTCGACAGCGTGCGCTCTCTTTACGAGGAGGGATATATCGAAAACAGCTGGATAGCAGATACGGGAGCGAAGTTCTTCCCTCTTCTGCCTAATATCGAGCAATCCATCAGCACTTACTATCCCGGCACAAAGCTCTCCTTCAGCGAATATAATTTCGGCGGCGGAGACCATATCTCAGGTGCGGTTGCACAGGCAGATGCACTGGGTATCTTCGCCGAGCACGGCGTGTATTTTGCAAGTATATGGTCATTCAGCAACAACGACTATCAGCTTTCAGCTATCAATATGTTCACAAACTATGATGGTGCGGGCAGCTGCTTTGGAAATACACTTATAAAAAGCGAATATGACAGCAATACCATATCAGTATATTCGTCAATTGACGAAGCTGACGAAAGCAAGGTAAAGGTAATGGTCATAAACCATTCCATTCACGACGAAACTCCTGTCAATATTGTTCTTTCTTCCGATAACAAATACATAAACGCAGAAGTTTACTCCCTGTGTGGGGGCAATTCTGAAATACAGCAGCTTCAGAACGTCGATTCGATTTCCGGCAATTCATTTTCCTACACTCTGCCTGCGCTTTCGGTTACGGAATTTATTGTAAATGCTGCAGCACCTGTTGCTGATACTGTTGTGACTGATGAAACTGCCACAGTTACTGATACACCCACAACTACCAGTACTACCACAACTGCCGACATTACAACGACTGGCACTACCACAACCGACAACACTACAACGGCTGACACTACCTCAACCGACGACACTACAACGGCTGGCACTACCTCAACCGACGACACTACAACGGCTGGCACTACCTCAGCCGACGACACTACAACGGCTGGCACTACCTCAACCGACAGTACTACCACAGCTGACAGAACTGCCATAAATGATAACATCACCGGGCCAAAAAACAACACAAATATCCCTCTGATTGCAGGAATCGTAACCGGTACAGCATTGCTCATCGGTGGTGCGGCAGCACTGATTCTTCGCAAGAATAACAAAAAAACTGAAAGGCCGTGACATGTATGGCAGGTATGGGTGGTCCCAGAAGACAGGCTTTTTTACCGAAGAAAAAAAGAAAAACCGCCCGAAAGTTACAAAGAAGCTGCTGGCACGTATTTTTGCTTACCTTAAGCCTTACCGGAAGCAAATGCTTGTTGTGATGATTGCAATTATCATCTCATCAGTACTGAATCTTATACCTTCAGTGCTTACAGGTAAAATTATCAACGAGGAACTTATCGGTCAGAGTAGTAAAGAAAAATCTATTTTAACCACTATTTACAGAAAAGCTGAACAGACAAAAGTCTGTTCAGCTTTTTGTTTGAATGACAGATTTCAACGATACAATTTTTTTACACCCATTTTTTCAAGCTCATCAAACATATCTAAAATTGCTTTGCCTATTTCTTCGGCGGTAGCAGTTTCAGGGAGAAGAACATGCCATAATTCCTCACCAGAGTAAGGCCATATATCATAGCTTTTATCTTCAAGCTGGTCAAACATAATCATAATATTATGATTACTAAAACTTTTCCAACTTTTATACTTTGAAGATTTTTTCCACGCTGGTTCTTGGTTATCTTCATTCGCAATTGAACTGTTATCAATTACATCTAAAGCCTCAAAAATTGATTCTCCTATTTCTTTTTTTGAAACAGTATAATCAAACATCTTATACCATTCAGAATCAATTGAATAACCAGCTATGTGTTTTATAATTGGAATAATACAAAATCTATTTTCTCCTTTAAAAATCTTTATACGATGAGGATACTTTTGTTGACTCATAATAACACCTTTCCTAAAAAATCGCATGATTCACCCATTACCTAATTATACCACACCACCCATACAAAGTAAAGAAAAATCTATTTTAACCACTATTTTTATTTTTCAGAGATACAGTATTCAAGCCACGTTATGCGAGCAAAGCAGGCGCCTGCTTTGGACATTTTGCCGCAGCACTGCCAGCGGCGGATAAAGCAAGCAGAATTTGGCGCAGCGGTCAAAATTCTGCGACAAAAAACAAAAATCCCGTTCATTGCAACTTTACAGCACTGAACTGTATATCATTGTCCCTAAATTGTTTTACTGATAAAATGAGGCAATAAGTTCTTTCTTATCACAACAGGGGCTACGACAA
>CAZGRB010000201.1:0-4226 GCA_964527695.1 uncultured Ruminiclostridium sp. | reverse complement strand
GGTCTTCGTTTAAGAAACGTAAGCAGGAGTCAAAGGTTGCGCCGCCCCAGCATTCTACGGAGTGGAAGCCAACCTTGTCCATTGTGCTTAAGATAGGACGCATTTCGTCCATTGTCATACGTGTAGCAATCAGGGACTGATGTGCGTCACGGAGAACGGTTTCGGTAACTTTAACCTGTGCCATTTTATTTGTCCTTTCAGTTTATTATGCGTTGATTGTAGCGATGAGTGTACCTGTTTCTACGGAATCGCCCTTGCTTACGTTGATGGAAGCGATTGTACCTTCGCAGGTAGCAGGGATTTCATTTTCCATCTTCATAGCTTCGATAATAACGATAGGTGTACCGTTTACAACCTTATCGCCTACCTTTAACTTAACGTCCATAACTGTACCGGGCATGGGGCATTCAATCTTTACATTGCCTGCGCCGCCTGCGGGAGCTGCCGCCTTGGGAGCTGCTGCCTTCTTGGGAGCGGGAGCTGCTGCAGCTACAGGAGCTGCGGAAGCGTCTGTTTCTTCAACTGTTACATCGTATGCTGTGCCGTTTACTGTGATATTGTATCTTTTCATTGTCTTAAAATCCTTTCAATTAATATACAAAGTTGATGTGCTTTCTCTTGGGAGAATCAACTCTCTTGCTGCTGAGCATTTCAACTGCGGAGAGAACTGCGTCACGTGTTTCGTAAGCTTCAATGATTCTGTCAACGTTGCCCTGTCCTGCAAGAGCGAAGGGAGAAGCTTCGCTTGCTTCGTAGTCGGCGATAAGCTGAGCTTCGTTTGTGCCGTTGAGCTGGTCACCCTTTAAGAAGATAACTGCTGCCTTGGGAGCTGCTGCAGAGATTACAGCGTTTTCAAGAGCGATTACCATGTCGCTTGCGGGAGCGAATGCACAGTAAGCTGCGCCGTAAGCCTTACCTGTGATAACTGTAACCTTGGCTGTTGTAGCGCTCATATAAGCCTGTGCAAGCTTAGCCGTATCTCTTACGCTGCCTGCGAGTTCAGCTGCAACACTGCCGTCAAAGCCTTCACAGTCGAGAACTGTAACAACGGGAATAGAGAATGCGTCGCAGAAAGAAACGAAACGTGCAATCTTTGCGCTGTCAGCTGCTGTAAGCTTGTTCGAAGCGGAAACGAAGCCTGCTGTTCTCCAGCTGAGACTGCCGAGAGCAACAACGGAAGCAGCACCGAAATCTGCGTAAAGCTCTGTAACGCTGTCCTTATCTGCAATAGCCTTAATCATGTCAAGACCTGCAAGACCTTCTGTGATTTCTGCGTCATTTTCTGCAAAATAGTCATTGCCTGAAAGTTCAAGGTTGTTGGAGGGAAGAATTCTGATAAGCTTCTTCACTTCGGCAATTGCCTTTCCATCGTCCTTTGCAACAATAGCGGCTGTACCTGACTTTGCAGCGTTTGCTGCTGTACCTGCGCCTTCTGCATTGCCGTCTGCGGCAACGAAGGGAGCTGTCATAAAGAATTCAGCGGCTTCTGTCATTACAACAAAATCAGCCATGCACGCTGTCATAGCGGCTGCACCGCCGCATACACCGGCAACAAGAGAAATCTGAGGAACAACGCCCGAAAGCTTTGCAGCTGCGCCTGCCATATCGGCGTAAGCCTTTAATGTAGCAGCGCCTTCGGCGATATTTCCGCCCATGCTGTCGTAGATGCCTACAACGGGTGCGCCGTTCTTTACAGCTAAATCATACATCTTTGTGATTTTAGCCGCAGAAGCCTTGCACATTGCACCGCCCTTTACGGTAACATCCTGTGAAAAAGCGAAAACGGGTGCGCCTTCAACCAGACCATAGCCTGTAATTACGCCTGCTGTTTCTCCGTCGGGAGAAACGAACTTATCAATTTCAACAAAGCTGTCCTCATCGAAGAGGGATACAAGTCTTTGTCTTGCCTTGCTGTCAGTGAGCGCCTGCTCCATCTCAGCCAATGTCTTTTTTGCCACTTGAGAATCCTCCAGTCGAATATTTTTTAATGGAACTCACATAAAATCCCATGATAATTTACCATATTATATTATACAATAAAAAGACGTAAAAAACAAGTCTTTTACGTCTTTTTTTGAAAATATTTTAACAAATCTTTACTGTCCGCTTATATTCCCGTAATTTCCGAGGAAGCGGTAATATTTCATTTCATCCTCAAGATTGTTCAGAAGCTTTACAACGCCTGCGTTTCTGATACTTCCGATAAAATCCAGATAAAAGATAAAGTCAAAGGCGTCATCCTTCATATCCGCAAAGCCGCTGGGCATGGGCTTACTTTCGATTCTGGAAAGGTTGAGACCGCAGTAGGCAAAACGTGTAAGAAGTCTGTAAAGGCTTCCCGGAGTGTGGGGAAGAGTGAGGGAAAGGGAAATGACATTTGCGTCATCCGATACCTCAAGGCGCTTTGAAATCAGAATAAAGCGTGTGTAGTTGTCTTTTATGTCCGAAATATTGTCTGCAATTATTTCAAGTCCGTTCATTTCCGCACAAGAAGCGGAGCAGATAGCTGCACAGTCGGTTTCGTCCGTCTTTGCTACAATCTGCGCACCCTTTGCGGTGGTACTTGCTTCAATGGGGTTAAGGTTGTTTTCATTTATGAATTCGCTGCACTGACGAATTGCCATTTCGTGGGAAAATACGTTCTTCACATCGGAAAGCTTTGTACCCCTCTTTGCGGCGAGAACATGGGAAATGTGAACGTCGAGAGTCTTGCAGATATAGAAATTGTATTTGCCCATAAGGTCGTAGGTTGCGGTAACGTCGCCTGCGGTGGAATTTACCAGCGGAAGAACGCCGTAGTCAACTTCGCCCTTTTCAACCATTTCAAAAACATCTTCAAAATGCTTTACATAGGTGACATCACACTTTCCGCCAAAGAACCTGTCGCAGGCAACAGCAGAATAGCTGCCCTTTGTGACAGTAGCGGCGAGCGGTCTGCCGCTCATGGGCTTATGGATATTAAAATCCCTTTTTTCCGTAAGCATACGGTACTGACGGCATTTTGACAAATCCATGATGGTTGTAAAAACTACGTTTGCGGTTGTTTTCATTTCATCGGAAACAGCAGCTTCTACCTTGTCAAGTATGAACTGCTCTCGTCCCTGCTGGAAAACCTCCATATTATGCTCCTTCTTGTACTGTGCGACATCGCAGGCAAGCTGTGAGCGCTGTTCCAGGAGCTTTATAAGCTGGTCGTCTATTTTGTCTATTTCCTTGCGGATTTCGTTTAAGTCCATTGTATCGGAGTTGTCCTTTCAGTTATTCTTCTTCAGGTGCTTCTTCGGGAGCGTCTGTTTCCACGGCTTGGGTAGTTGTTACCTCAGGCTTTACGGCATAATATACGATAACGGTATCATCCTCGGAAAGCTTGATTTTATCGCCGGCTTCCCTGTCACATTCAACAACATAGCCCGATTTGAATTCATCTGTTTCCATAGGTTCGATTTCGTATTTTATTTTAAGTTCATCAAGCTCCTTGGTGTAGTCCTTAAGCTTCTTTCCGAGATAATCGGGAAGCTCAATGAATTCAGGCCCCTTACTTACTTTGAGAGTAACAAGCGTGCCGCCTGTAACCTCGGTTCCTTCGGGAATATCCTGTTCAAAGACAATACCCTCGGCATATACATCGCTGTACTCATATTCAGCCTCGAATACAAGCTGGGGATAGCGTGATGCCAGTGTGTTATAGAAGCGGTCAACAAAGTCGGGAAGAAGAATCTTCTCTACATTTTCAACAGGCTCTTCCTTTTTGGTTGTGCGGGGTGTAGTTGTAACTACGGGGGTAGTTGTGGTAACAGCAGGAGAGTTCGAAGTAGTGGTCAGCGCAGGATTGTTAAGCTGATTTGTCTGGTCAGAGAAATAGATTATAGCGATTATAAAGCCTGCAACAATTGCAAGGAATACGGAAATGCCGATAATAGTACCGATATTTGATGATTTTTCCTTGTCCTTCTTTGACTTTTTCTTCGATTTTGTCTGAGGCCTTTTCTGAGGAGTCTTTTTCTCCTGACGGGCAGGCGAGGGAATATTTTCAATAGCAACCGCTGGTCTTACAGGACCGTCGGAAACATCGTTCTCCTTAGGCTGTTCAAACAGCTTTGACACAAGCAGGTTCATATTGCGGATACGTGCGCCGCTGTCAAGGATAAGACCTGCCATAACAGCACGTGAAACATTATGCGGAACACTGTGGTTCACAAGAAAGGGCTCTGCAAGGGTATCGTCAC
>CAZGRB010000200.1:3124-4272 GCA_964527695.1 uncultured Ruminiclostridium sp. | reverse complement strand
TAACTGTCACAGGAGGAGAGCCGCTTTTACAGATTGACTTTCTGACCGAGCTCTTTGAAAAAGCCAAAAAGCAGGGAATCCATACCTGCGTAGATACTTCGGGCATTACCTATAATCCCGACAATCAGCAGGCAATGGACAAGCTGGACAGGCTTATGGAATTTACTGACCTTGTAATGCTTGATATCAAGCATATTGACAGTGCGGAGCATAAAGAGCTTACCGCCCACGGCAATGAAAATATACTTGATTTTGCTTTGTATCTTGAAAAAAAGCGTATTCCTGTATGGATAAGACATGTGGTTGTTCCGGGCATAACGGATGACCCCGTACACCTTGAAAAGCTGGGAAGCTTTATAGGCGGATTATCCAATCTTAAAGCTCTTGATGTACTGGGGTATCACACTCTTGGTGTCAGCAAGTATAAGGAACTTGGAATACCGTATCCACTTGAAGGCGTGCCGCAGGCTTCGGCAGAAGAAACTGCAAAAGCCAAAAAGATTATATACGATTCACTGATGAAAGCACGTAAAGAAAAATTCTCAAAATGATATGTTTCGCCCTACAGCGTAAAGGCTGTTGGGCGTTATTGTTTTGTGCGTTTTTTTGATATATATCTCTTCTTTTTGATACTTGTTATTTTGCATTGATATTGACACTTAGTTATCTGATGTGTTATAATTAACAAAATTGTTATTCTGAAAGGGGAATTTTTTATGGTTAACGTAAAAGGAAGATGGGCACTTATTACAGGTGCAGCAAGAGGAATCGGTTATCTGACAGCTAAATTTATGGCTGAGCAGGGCTGTAATCTCATTCTTCATAGCCGTAATATCACACACACTGAAAAAGTAGCTGCTGAGGTAAAGGCAATGGGTGTAGAAGCTTATGCGGTACAGGCTGAATTATCCGACCTTGACAGCGTTAAGAAAATGCTCGAAGATATTGATAAACTTGGTGTAAGAGTTGATATTGTACTTAATAATGCAGGAATGCAGATAGCATACCGTACCGATTATTTTAAGACTCCCGTTGAGGATTATACAGAAAGCTTCAAGATTAATACTGTTGCGCCAGCTATGATATGCTATCACTTCATGCCTAAAATGATTGAAAACGGCTTCGGAAGAATTCTGAATACAACAAGC
>CAZGRB010000200.1:0-3114 GCA_964527695.1 uncultured Ruminiclostridium sp. | reverse complement strand
TTCCGCAAGCAAGGCAGCGCTTGATAAAATTACAATCGACCTTGGCTCAAAGGTTGAAGGAACTGATGTTATGATTAATCTTACTGATCCGGGCTGGTGCAGAACCGATTTAGGCGGACCTCATGCTCCTAATGCTCCTGAGAGTGCAATTCCCGGAATTGTTGTTGGCGCTTTTGTTGACGATAAGAAATCGGGCAGATACCTTAATGCACCTTACTTTAATGGTATGACTCTTGAAGACGCTGTAAAGAAGGCAGAGGCAGAATTTGACAGTCCCTATAATAAATAATGGAGGCAATATGAATATTTCGGTTATAAACAGAAAAGCCTTACTCACAAAGATTATTGCGTTTTTTGCCGCAGTAGCAGCTTCGGTTGCGCTTCCGCAGATTTTCCACGCCGTAGGAATGATTTCGGGAACAGGTTCAGCTATGGGCGCAGCTTTTCTTCCTATGCACATTCCTGTAATACTTGCAGGTATGCTTTTCGGCCCTGCTGTCGGTATAACAGCAGGTATTGCAAGCCCCATAGTAAGCGCATTGATTTCGGGAATGCCCGTGATGGCAATTCTTCCGTTTATAGTTATTGAACTGGCTGTTTACGGACTTGTATCGGGTTTAATCGGTAAAACAAAAATCAATTCTTTTGTAAAGCTTCTTGTTGTTCAGGCTACAGGACGTATGGCACGTGCTCTTGCGGTTATTGCATCAATTTATGTATTCGGCAATGAAACACTTACATTAGCTTCAATCGGTGAATTTATAACTGCAGGTCTCTTTGGTATTATACTTCAGTGGGCAGTTATTCCGCTTGCGGTTGACCGCTTCAAGAGGAATTCATAATGACTGACATTGAAAAGGCAAGGGAAATGCTGAAAAATGCTGATTATACCTGTGTATTGTGCAGAGATAATGTTGTTTATACAAGTGAAAAGCGGGGAGTTGTTCCTGTTTTTGAAAAGTTGGAACAAAAAACTGATTTGAAAGATTTTTCAGCTGCTGATAAGGTTGTTGGTAAAGCGGCTGCAATGCTTTTTCATCTTGCAGGTATTTCTGTTCTTTACGGAGAAATAATGAGCAGTGCTGCGAAAGAATATCTTGAAAAAACTGATATTGAATTTTCATATGGTGTTCTTACCGACAGAATAATAAATCGGACAGGTGACGGATTATGTCCTATGGAAACGGCTGTAAGCGGTATCAGTGACCCTGACGAAGGTCTGAAGGCTATAAAAAATAAATTGATTGAATTACGAAAGGCATAGTATTATGAAAAAATTAGGTTTTGGCTGTATGCGTCTGCCTTTACTTGACGGTAATGACCAGACAAGCTTTGATTACGACCAGATTTGTAAAATGGTGGATTCTTATCTTGAACAGGGATTTATCTATTTTGATACTGCCTATATGTA
The DNA here is from genome assembly GCA_964527695.1 of uncultured Ruminiclostridium sp. GTDB lineage: Bacteria > Bacillota > Clostridia > Oscillospirales > Ruminococcaceae > Ruminiclostridium_E. The sequence goes on along the minus strand of CAZGRB010000200.1, from coordinate 1,703 downwards.
TCACAGCGGCAAGAGTGAAAACTGTGTAAAGCAGGTACTCGTTGACCGCTACCCCAGAGATAAGTTTATCCTTGCTGATAAGTTACCTACAATGTCTCTCAAAGAAGTCGATGACATGGAGCGCATCTTTAATGAACAGCTTGAAAAGTGCGGTGTAGAATACTTTGACTATTATCTTCTCCATTGTTTAAGTACTAACCTTTATGAGGTTGCCGAACGTCTTGGTGCTTTCCAGTTCGGATTACAGAAGAAAGCAGAAGGGAAGATAAAAAAACTGGGATTTTCATTCCACGATAAAGCAGATGTCCTTGATAAGATACTTGCCGAGCACCCCGAGGTTGAATTTGTTCAGCTCCAGATTAACTACCTCGACTGGGAGGATGACAACGTTCAGTCCCGTAAGTGCTATGAGGTAGCAAGAAAGCACGGTAAGGAAATAATTATCATGGAGCCTGTAAAAGGCGGCACTCTTGCCAATGTTCCTGCCCGTGCAGAGCAGCTTTTCAAAGCACATTCTCCCGAATTATCTGTCCCGTCCTGGGCAATCCGCTTTGCCGCAGGTCTTGACGGTGTAATTATGGTACTCAGCGGTATGAGCAATATGCAGCAGCTTCTGGACAACACAGGCTATATGGTAGATTTCAAGCCTCTTGATGATGAAGAAAAGAAGCTTGTCTTCAGGGTTGCTGATATTATCAACTCCACAGTAGAAGTTCCTTGTACTGCTTGTCGTTACTGCGTTGACGGCTGTCCTATGAATATTCCGATTCCTGATTATTTTGCTTTGCTTAATGCAGAAAAGCAAGGTAAAGCTTCAGATGTGGAGTACAAAGCTCTCACAGAGCAGTACGGAAAGGCTTCCGACTGTATCGAATGCGGTCAGTGTGAGGGACATTGTCCTCAGCAGCTTGAGATTATCAGGCGATTAAAGGATGTAGCTAAGGTATTTGAATAAAAATAAAAACTGAGAAATTGCAAACGCAATCTCTCAGTTTTTTTATTGTATTAAATGCCCATCATACTCAAAAAAATAGTCTCGGCGGCAAGAAGTTCCAAAATACATATTATCAAAAGAATAATAAATGTTGCTGTTTCTTTTTTGGGGAATTTATGTTTAACTAAAGTGATTATATATGTGATGGTAACAGCAGCAGATGTCATATACGATATGTAAAATAAGCGTAAGTATAAAACAATTTTTGCTGAAAACCAGAATATTTTGGCAAATAAATCATAAAGGACGGACTCATATAACGGCAGATATGAAATAATCCAGCATAAAACACCCGGAAGCAGCAAAATAATATTTATAAGGTTCCGAAAAATAAAGTGTGTAAATGGAATTAACCCACAAAAACAGACTATACTAAAAATGCAGCCAAAGAGGGCAACGCTGAGGAGCGACCCGACGTGAGCTACGGAATAAAACGGTGAAAGCAGTAACGGAAAAGTTGCTGCTTTTCTGTTTTTCACCGGATATTCCCAAGCGGATAAACCTCAGGGGTTTGGGGTGGTCTCCCCCAGTGGGGGAGGTGTCACGAAGTGACAGAGGGGCTGACCGACAGACCAGCGTCCCCAACAGCCGTCAGGCTGCGAACCTGTCCTCAAAGAAAATGGCAAACTGAGAATACGCAAGTCCCCAATCTCTGACAGGCATTGTCCACTTTTTTGAAATCTCCACAACGCTCATGTAAATGACCTTG
>CAZGRB010000199.1:0-4276 GCA_964527695.1 uncultured Ruminiclostridium sp. | reverse complement strand
AAAGTACTTTCGCTGACATTAAGAACTTTTGCAAGCTGTTTTTGAGTCAGCCCTTCGTTTTTCCGTAAATCAGCCAAGATTCTGCCAAATACAATATTTAAATCTTCGTGCATATTTCCCGACCTCCAAACTCTTTTCATCATTATAATACAATATACACAAAAATTCACAAAATTATCATCAAATCTGACAATTTTCGACAGATATAGCTAATCTCTATCAAAATCCGTACAGATTGTTATCAGTAATTTAACAGAGAGACAATAACAACCGTATTCGTCTTAAAACAAAAACGGCTCCGTCAGAAAAATGAAATCGGTATGTTTCTTAAAATCCGATATTACACCATAGGGGTGATTTTGCGCTGTCTGTACAAAACAAGGCGGTGCAAAAACAGTAATTGTTCTTGTCCGAAACATCTGTATATTTTTAATGGAACTTATGTAATCTGTTCAAAACGATGAAAAAACAACAAGGGCTTGACAAATTCAGCGGCAGGTGATATACTAAATCCATAATTTTCCTGAAAGGAGGCAGACAATATGTTTAAGCATTATTATTTTACATTTACAACATTCATATTCAGAAATGAACACTTGTCTGCCGTTCAGCACATTTAAATATGTGCCGCATTATTTCTGATAATGCGTTATTATAGGTATTTCAAGCGTGCATTTCTGTATGAAATGCACGCTTTTTATTTTTATAATAAGAAAGGGGTTATATCGTGGAAACAAAAGATAAAAAAGAAAGCAAAATCCGCATATTTGCCAACAACTTCTATGCTGTCAAAACCATATGGAGCATAAGCAGAAGCCGTATAGTACATATGATAATTGACAACATTGCAGGCTATGCGGAATGGATTTTTATGGCGATATTCTTTCTGCGGTACGTCATAAATGCAATCGAAACCGAAGCGCCCTTTGAGGAAATTATGCTTTTTATCGGTATATGCTTCACAGTGTGCGGCTCAATTGCGGTTTATCAAAGCTACCTTAAGGCAACGGTAATTCCGTTTACAGACAATAAAATATACCGCACTCTGTACAAAAGACTTTACAGAAAGGCGCGCAATGTAGAACTCCGCTGCTTTGAGGACGCCGAGTTCTACAACCGCTATACAATGGCTCTGGAAAACTCTGCCGAAAAGATGACAAGCTCTGTAAGAATGCTGTTTGAGGTGCTGTTCGGAGCGGTTGCCGCGCTGGCGTCCTTCTGGTCTATGTTTACTATTGACCCGTGGTCAGTTTTATTCGTAATTTCGCCGATTATCGGCAACTTCGTTTTCGGTGCTCTTATGAATAAAATCTGGGGCGGCCGTTACATTGACACCGTCAAGAATAACCGTATCGCAGAGTATGTAAACCGTGTAATGCACCTTGCTGAATACGCAAAGGAGATACGCTACTCCAGTATCCATGAGCTTATGATGAACCGCTACAACAAGGCTATGGACGGTAACGTTAAGGTTGCCGACAAGTACGCAAAGAAAGCAATTGTTTACAACTGGGCGCAGAATGTTACAACCTTTGCACTTGTTTTTGAAGGAATAATGATTTATTCCGCCTACCGCACAATTGTTTCACAGACTATGGATTTAGCTGAGCTTGCTATTATGTTCTCGGCTATGAACACCTCTTCGTGGATGCTGTTCTGTATGTTCAACAACATTACCGAAGCTATGAAAAACGGACAGTTCCTTGAATATTTCCGCACCTTTATGGAATATGAGGAGAAAATCCCCGAGGATCAGGACGGTATCATTCCCGAAAAGATACGCTCAATCGAATTTAAGAACGTGTACTTTGAGTACAAGGAAAATGAGCCTGTTATCAATAATCTCAGCTTCAAAATCGAGGGCGATAAGGTCTGCGCACTTGTCGGTCACAACGGCGCAGGCAAATCCACAATTATCAAGCTCCTGTTCCGGCTTTACGACCCTACAGGCGGCGAAATTCTTGTGAACGGTATCAACATAAAGGAGTATAACCTGAAAGCCTACCGAAAACAGTTCTCCGCCGCATTCCAGGATTACAAGGTTATGGCAATGTCGGTAAAGGACAATGTGCTTATGGGTGAGCAGTTCGATAACCCCGACGAAACCGCTGAGCGTGCGCTCAGATGTGCAGGGGTGTGGGACAAGGTAAGCTCCCTTTCAAACGGTATGAACACTATTATGACAAAGGAATTTGAAAATGACGGTGCTGTGCTTTCGGGCGGCGAACAGCAGAAGATTGTTGTTGCCCGTGCCTTTGCACAGCAGGCTTCCGTCAAGGTCTTTGACGAGCCGTCATCTGCCCTTGACCCTATTGCCGAGTACGAATTATACAAAGGCATTATGAATGAAAGCAAGGGGCACATCACCCTGTTCATTTCCCACAGGCTTTCCTCCGTCAAGGACGCAGACGAAGTGTTTATGCTTGAAAACGGCACTGTAATCGAGCAGGGTACGCACCGTCAGCTTATGGATATGGGAGGAAAATACTGCGAGATGTTCACGAAGCAGGCACAGAATTATCTTGCGGATGAAACCTACAGAGAGGGGGTTGCAGTATGAAAAAGTTTAAAAAGCTGTTAGACGATAACCTGTGGCTGTTTAAAATCTGCTGCAAGGCTGCTCCCGCATATATGATTTGCTACATAATCGAGGCAATACGCAACGAGCTTGTTGTATTCCTTGAATTTACCCTTGCGCTTAACTTTGTTCTGGAATGTGCCGAATTCGGCAGACCCTTTGAGGTTGCGGCAACATTCCTGCTGACGCTGCTTGCATTTGTAGTTCTCGGCTTACTGTTCAACGCATTTCTCTATCAGAAATTACAGCAGAAGGCTCAGCCGAAAATAAAGCAGGCACTTAAGGAAATGATGTTCAACAAGGCTAAGGAAATAGACCTTGAATGTTATGATAACCCTGAATTTTACAACGATTATGTACTGTCCGTTTCCGAAGCGGATAATCAGATAGGACGAATTTTCACACTTATCACTAACCTGTGTACAGGGCTTGTATCAATCGTTCTTTCATGTGCATTCTTTATCAGCACCGACCCGATTTCCTTTATTTTTATTGCCGTATCCTTTGCAGCCTCCCTCTGGTCAGGAAAGGCGCTGAACAAGCTTAATTTCAAAATCAGAACCGAGAAAAATCCACACGAGCGTAAGCTTGGCTATGTGAACCGTGTGTTCTATCTTAATGACTACGCAAAAGAAGTCCGCCTCAACACCGAGGTTTCAGACGAATTACTGAAAGACTTTGACGAAACAAACGATAAGGTGCTTGCCATTGACAAAAAGAATGCAGGCAAACGCTTCGGCCTGCAGTTTTTAAAAGACTATATCTGCAACGGTTTTCTTATTGACGTTGTATATATGATTTATCTTGTATACTGTGCGGCAGTGCTTCACAGAATTTCATACAGTAATGTCGCTGTTATGCGTGGAACGGCAAACAGAATGAAAAACCGTATGCGACAGTTTTCCGATGTGTTCCCGAAAATGGAAGAAATCAGCCTTTATGTGGAGAAAATGCAGAATTTCCTTAATATTGAGCTGAAAATCGTCAGCACGGATAAGAAGCCGTTACCCGAAAAGCCTGCTGAAATCGAATTACGTAACGTAAGCTTCGGCTATAACGAAAAGGACGGCTATATCTTAAACAACATCAGTATGAAGCTTGACCCGTACAGCAAGATTGCTATTGTCGGCTACAACGGTGCAGGCAAAACCACGCTGATAAAGCTGATTATGCGCCTTTACGACCCCGATGAGGGTGAAATTCTCCTTGACGGCGTGAATATCAAGGAATATGACGTGGAGGAATACCGCCGCAAAATCGGTACTGTTTTCCAGGATTTCAAGATATTCGCCGCAACGGTAAAGGAAAATGTACTGCTTGACTTTGCGGATAACATTGATGACGAAAGCGTGCTGAAAGCTATCCAGAAGAGCGGCTTTACGGAGCGTCTCGAAACCCTTGGGCAGGGGCTTGAAACCAACCTTACAACCGAGTTTGAAGAAAACGGCGTGAACCTTTCGGGCGGCGAGGGGCAGAAGCTTGCTGTTGCCCGTGTATTCTACAAGGACGCAAATCTTATTATCCTTGACGAACCAAGCTCCGCACTTGACCCGATTGCTGAGTATCACCTTAACCACTCGATGCTGACGGCGGCGGAAAACAAGTCGGTTGTGTTCATCTCCCACCGTCTTTCCACCACACGTATTGCCGACCGTATCTATATGCTTGAAAAGGGTAGGATAATCGAGGAGGGCAGTC
>CAZGRB010000198.1:0-4300 GCA_964527695.1 uncultured Ruminiclostridium sp. | reverse complement strand
TGAGTTCCGGACGTAGTCGAAGTTATGGTTGTGGTTGAAGTCGTCTCAGTTATCGACTCGGTCTTGCATGATGAAAGACACAATAAAGCAACTGTAAGCATTGAAAGCAGGAATAGTTTTTTCATAACATCACTCCCCTGTTTAAATTTTATAATACGAACAGATAATTGTCAATAGCATTGAATGTTTTGTAACCAAATTGTAATAATTAAGAATTTTCTGTTTTTTTCTAAAAAAGTATTGACAAACCCTGACTTATAGTGTATAATAATACCTGTTAAAAAAAATAAATATGCCGCTGTGGTGGAATCGGCAGACACGAGGGACTTAAAATCCCTTGGTAGCAATACCGTATCGGTTCAAGTCCGATCAGCGGCACCAAAAAGCACTTGGAAATATCCAAGTGCTTTTTGCTTTTTATTCCGAAAATCATTCAATCTTAAATACGTTGGAATTTATAAAAGTAACGCTGTATTAAGTGCAATATATAGTTTGCCAAAATTGTGGTTTGCATCGTGAAGTCCTTCAATATCATAGCCGCCTGATTCCAGCACATCACCCGCTTCGAGAAAATCATAAAGCTCTAAACCATAGAAATCACACAAAGCCTGCACTCCTGCCAATTCCATTTCAACAGCAATACAACCTTCTTCTCTGCGCTTTTCAACAAGTCCTACGGTTTCTCTGAGCATAGAATCCGTTGTCCATACCTTACCTGACACATAAGGTATGTTCAGTTTTTCAAATATATTAGAAAGTTTTTGACTGTTCTTTATTTCGATATAGTCAGCAGGCTCAGCGTAGTAATAAGAACAGCCCTCTCCACGATAGCTTTCTGTCGGAACAATAAATTTACCTTCTGTTTTTTCTCTGTCAAGGCTTCCACAGGAACCAAACATGATAAACTTTGTAGCACCTGTCTGCCAATGAGTTTCATAGCACATACTTGATGCAAGCGCAGAACCTATGCCTGTTAAATAGAAAGCAATATCTCTGCCTTTATAATTCATTTTATAGATAGTGATGTTTCCGTTACAAGTAGTCACAGCTCCTATTTTTTCACATTTATATGTATCAAGCAAATGATTATGTATATCTATCGAAAAGATAATCAGACATATATCTACAATATGTTTTGGCTCGCCATAAAAATCCTTAAGATTGACAATGGGCTCTGTTTTGATGTCATAACAATCCGTAATCATAATAGCACCTCATAGAATTTATATTTATTATTAAGTTAATTATAGCAAAGCATCCACATAAAGTCAATGTCATAAACAACACAAATCCACTTTTGACACAATATCAAAAGTGGATTTGTAATACTTATATATGACTGTCTGACTTACTGAAAGGGCTTTTATTATAATTTTTTCTGCATAAATGTGTGAGGATACCCTTCTTCAAGATACTCATCACCGACTATCTCATATCCGAGTTTAAGATAAAAATCACGGGCTCTGCGCTGAGCTGATAAAACTATACAGTAAATTCCATCACTTATAGCAGTTCTTTCGAAAGCGTTCATAATTTCCGTACCGATGTTCATTCCACGATACTCTTTAAGAACAGCAATTCTACCGACATGGAACTTTCCTTCGTTTTCGGGAAACATCCTGCCGCAGCCTATTATTTTTTCGCCGTCATAAGCAACAGCGTGCCATGCAATATCATCAATAGTGTCAAGTTCGTCAAAAAAGCCCTGTTCATCAATAAAAACGGCTCTTCTTATTGTAAATGCATCATTTCTGACAGAAGCGCATTTAGAAACAATTATTTTAACGTCCATTAAAGCACCTTTGATAAAAACTCCTTCAATCTGGGATTATCGGGATTTGTAAAGAATTTATCAGGAGAAGAACTTTCACGAATCATCCCGTCATCCATAAACATAACCCTTGAAGCGACTTCTTTTGCAAAGCCCATTTCATGGGTAACGACAACCATTGTCATTCCGTCATCAGCAAGCTCTTTCATCAAATTAAGAACCTCGCCTACCATTTCAGGGTCAAGCGCCGATGTCGGTTCATCAAAAAGCATCACATCAGGATTCATCGCAAGAGAGCGTGCAATTGCTATTCGCTGCTTCTGACCGCCCGAAAGCTGAGCAGGATATTGCTCAGCCTTATCAAAAAGTCCGACTTTACGTAAAAGCTCATCAGCTTTTGAGTCAGCTTCCTCCTGTGTCATAAGCTTATGCTTTACAGGTGCAAGAGTGATGTTCCTGCGGATTGTAAGATGCGGAAAAAGATTGAAATGCTGAAACACCATTCCCATTTTGCGACGAAGAAGGTTTACCTCTTTTTCGGAAGAAGCGGTAATATCCACACCTTCGAATAATATCGAGCCTGACGTAGGTTTTTCAAGAAGATTAAGGCAACGCAGGAATGTACTTTTACCTGAACCAGACGGCCCCACGATAACAACCTTCTCGCCTTTTTCAATCGTATCATTTATACCTTTAAGAATATGCAGATCACCAAACGATTTATGTAGTTCCTTAACGTCTATCATTCTTTGAAAGTCTCCTTTCAAGCTTAGTGACAAAGTGGGAGAGAATCATTACAAGCACAAGATAAATAGCTGCAACAGCGAGTAAAGGCAGCAAAGGCTCATAGGTCTGACTTCTGATTGTATCACCGCCCTTGGTCAGGTCGTTGATAGCTATATAACCTGAAACCGATGTTTCCTTAAGAAGAACAATAAATTCATTGGCAAGTGCAGGCAGTACATTCTTGAACGCCTGCGGAATAATAATGCTTATCATTGTCTGTGTATAGCTGAATCCAAGGCTTGAACCCGCTTCAAACTGTCCGTTATCAATCGACATTATACCTGAACGGACAATTTCAGCAACATAAGCCGCTGAATTAAGACCAAATGCAAGTACCGCAACAAATGTCTTATCAATATTTACCGAAGCAAAAATGACAAAGTAAATGATAAGAAGCTGAACAACAACAGGTGTTCCACGGATTACTGTCAAATATACCTTTGCAAGTCCGTTAAGAAATCTGAATCTTCCTGTTTTATCGTGAGTGGATCTTATAACAGCAATGACAAAACCAAGTATAATACCAATAATAACGGAAAGAACGGTTATAAGAAGTGTGCTTCCGAGACCGTTCACAAGATACTGCCAACGGTTTGCAGCTATGAAATTTTCATAGAAGGATTCTCCGAAATCAAGAAAAAAAGCCTTCACTGCATCAATAATATTATTAATCATATTCATCAGCTTTTTCTTACAATAATAACCTGAGTTGCGGTTGTATATGAGTCTGAGAAATCAATATTCTTGAGTCTGTCTTCAGTTACAGTCATACCTGCAACACCTACGTCAGCCTTACCGGAATCAACCGCCGCAATTATAGAATCGAAATCTATATTTTCAATCTTGAGTTCGTATCCGAGCTTATCGCATACAGCTCTCATCATATCAGGGTCAAAGCCGACTACTTCCGCACCGTCAAGAGATTCGTAGGGCGGGAATTGAGCATTTGTAGCCATAACAAGTGTACCGTTGGGATATTCCGTACCTTCAGGAGATACATAAGGGTGCATACCTGCCTCTTCGCCGATCCAGTTCTTTGTAATCATATCGAGAGTTCCATCTGCCTTAAGCTCTGCAAGTGCACCGTTGATAGCTTCAGTAAGCTCTGTATTGCCCTTCTTGACTGCAATTGCATACTCTTCAACCGCAAACTCTTCTTCAAGGATTCTTAAATCATCATTTTTGGATACAAATACCTTTGCAGGCTCGTTATCAATGATTACAGCGTCAACCTTGCCCTGTTTGAGAGCCTGAACGGCATCTGCGCCATTCTTGTATCTTTCGATGGAGGCACCTTCAATATCACTGGCAAAAATATCACCTGTTGTTCCGAGCTGGACTCCGATTGTCTTATTGTCAAGGTCTGCAACACTGAATACTTCATTCGCTTTTATCTGACTGCAGCCTGTGCAGATTGCAGCTGTTGCAATTAAAGCAGCAACTGTTTTAATTATCTTTTTCATAATATTCTTCCTTTCAAAATATTAATTTAATATTAACAATTTATTATATCATATTAATTCACAAAAAGTCAATCTGTTATTTACAAAAATTACCGCATACAGATGTATGCGGTAAAAATCAGAATATATCCTTTTTGTTTTTGATATGTCGTCTCACAAGCACGAAAATGATTATTCCTATACACACAAGCAGGAAAACAGGAACAAACATCGTATTTGCGTTTTCATCCTCAGCAGATTTCATTTCAGTCCATAAATTCTGCATAAGCAGATTTGACTC
>CAZGRB010000197.1:0-4304 GCA_964527695.1 uncultured Ruminiclostridium sp. | reverse complement strand
AACCAGCAGAATAACTGCATATACCAGAGTGACAGTGGCTACCAGAGCGAAAAAGAAAGAACGTCTATGATTTTTTTCGGACTTTTGCTTTAATGACATTTCTTTCTTCACCACCAATCTGACATAATTCGCTCATTTTATTAATATTATCATTATACACCACCGAGGGCGTTTTTTTCAACCCTAATCGCAATTTTTCTTGATATTTCTTACTTTTTTGTTGTATTTCAACAAAAAAGGCTGTTGATTTTTGTTTAAGGAAACAGAAAAAATTACATATTGGTTTAATAATATATTTTATGAGGAGGGATTTTATAAATTTCACAAGCTTACCTGCAAGACGGGCAGGGTAAACCGTAATTTTTCCGATTGTTATGAGGTAAACTGTCATTCCGAAAACGGCGGCAAGAATATAAATAAGTCTCAGCTTTCCCGTGGGGGTGTCAACTCCGAAAAAAATCAGTACAAGCCCTGAAATAAGCATAGCTATAATGTCAGTAACAACGGTGAAAACTTTCCCCGTGCCAAGAATTATTCGGATAATCCGTATAATATCATAAAAAACACCGAGAAAAAAACCGATGACAGCGAAATGACCGATAACCGAGAGGATTTCTGCATTAGTCTGAAACATAGCCCCTCCTATCTGAACAGCCGTGACAGGAAATTGTCAGGTATATGCTGTTTGTCTGAACGATAGGAAAGGGAATCAACCCTTCCGTTTATTTTTAGGTCACCCTTTGCCTCGTTGAATTCCTCAACCGTAAGTTCATTGCCGTGTATAACCAGGTCACCCTGTTCTGTATATACGGAAATCTCACAGGGACTGAAGCTGTCAGCCTTTTTTACGCCTGAAATGCTGACAGAATCTCGGTTTTCGATTATCAGAATATGTCTGTTCATAAAATCTCCTGAATATGAAATGTAGTATTCAATTCTATTCAGAAGCAGACAGGTTTAGAACATCACACAACCTCATACAGCTCAGAAGCGCCGTCTTTTCCGACAACCTCAACAACCTTGAGCACCTTTACCTTAAGAGGGGATTTTCCTATATTTATTTCAATAATGTCATTTACCTTGACATCATAAGAAGCACGTGCAACCTTGCCGTTTACGGTAACCTTTTCTGCGTCACAGGCTTCATTTGCAACAGTTCTTCTCTTGATGAGGCGGGAAACCTTAAGATATTTGTCGAGTCTCACAGTAATCTCCTTTCCAAAATAAAAACGGATTGCTACGTTCGGTGAACATCGCAATCCGTAATATTCAAAATTGCCGCCGATTACTTAGCAACAGCTTCCTTTAATGCGCTGCCAGCCTTGAATGCGGGAACCTTTGTAGCATTGATCTTGATCTTCTTCTTTGTCTGGGGGTTGATGCCTTCGCGAGCTGCTCTTTCACGAACTTCAAATGTACCGAAGCCTACGAGCTGAATCTTTTCGCCCTTAGCGAGTGTATCTGTGATTGTGTCGATTACTGCAGAAATAGCCTTTTCTGTATCCTTCTTTGTCATGTCGGACTTAGCTGCTACTGCTGCGATGAATTCTGCCTTTGTCATGGTTTTATACCTCCAAAAAATAAATAAATACTATACCGAATGAAATCGGCTTATACAACTGTGTCTCTCTTCGCTTTCTCCCAATAGTCATTGAGTTCGGCCTGAGTTGCGTCGGAAAAGGTTTTTCCATCAGCCTCAAGCAAAGCTTCAACACTGCTAAATCGTATTATAAACTTATTTATCGCAAATGTCAAGGCTTTTTCGCTATCTTTTTTCAAAAATCTTGACAAGTTTGTGCAGGAGAACAAAATATCACCTAATTCTTCTTCAATTTTTGAGTCACTATGTTCCTCTATTGCGGTTTCAAGCTCTGAAATTTCGGATTTAAGGCGGTTTATTACCTCGTTTACATCCTCAAAATCAAAACCTGCGTTAGCGGCTCTCTTGCCTACTTTTTCGCCGCGCATAAGTGCAGGGAGCAGTTTCGGCACACTTTTCAGCCTGTCGGATGTTTTTTCTTCATTTTTTGACTTGCTTTTGAGGGAATCCCAGTTTTTCAGCACTTCTGCGGAATTTTCCACATGAATATCCCCGAAAACGTGGGGATGGCGGTAAATCAGCTTCTTACATATACCGTCAGCCACATCGTCAAGGTCGAAAACGCCCTTTTCCGATTCAATTTCGCTGTGGAACACAACCTGAAGCATAAGGTCGCCCAGCTCCTCCTTGAGTAAGTCGGTATTATCGCTGTCAATAGCCTCCGCAACCTCATAAGCCTCTTCCAGAACGTCCATTCTGATGGATTTATGGTCCTGTTCTCTGTCCCAGGGGCATCCGTGGTCGCTGCGGAGCTCCTTCATAATGAGCCTTAAGTCGTCTACATTGTATTTTTCCTTGAACTGAAACATTTTAAATAATCCTTTCCGTTAGTGTTGTCATTAATATAATACAACTTTTTCCGTCTTTTTACAAGCCCCCGCCGCATTTTTTGCTCCGTATGCTGTTTATAACCCTTGAAAGCTCACCGCTGTCGGCAATATAGAGTATCAGTAGGTACATAATACACCCTGTAAGGCAGGACAGTATAACAGACAGCAGGGAAGACATTGCCGTTACAAATATATTGTTGCAGTAGAATGCCGCAATACCGCTTATACAGCCTGAAACAAGCATAGGAAAGGACTCTTTGACGAAGGAAAGGCTTATACCGAACTGCCGTTTTATTACAGAAAGTGTGTAGAATACACAGAAAAGCTGTGAAACCGAGGTTGCCGCCGCTGCACCGCAGATATTGACTCCCGGGATAAGTATAAGTACCACATTAAGCACAAATTTCACAAGTCCTGCAAGAAGGGTAATTTTAACAGGTGTTCTGAAATCCCCGTAACCCTGAAAAACATTCAAAAGCGCTCCTGCGAAGGATGCAAAAATACCGCCGATACTCAGTATCTGTAGAGGAACTATTCCCGCCTGTGCTTCCAGCTCCCGTACAGGATAAAGAATTGTCAGCACAGGCTCAGCCATAACCGCCACAAAGACCGATACAGGTACGGAAATAAGCATTGTTCCCTTAAGAATTATAGATATATCACGCTTTACGGCAGGGAGATTGTCGTTTTTATTCAGTTCAATTGTGCATATAAGCCGAGGCTGTGAACAACGAGGCACAAGCATAGGTATTGTAGCAGTCAGCATATAGACAGACATTATTATTCCCGAATAACTTCCGTAAAGGAAATTTCCGGGGTCATTCATAGCGCTTGTACCCTGCAGTGATGCCGTACCGCCTGCAAGCTGGTCGGGAAAGAGGCTGTATGACAGGTTTATGCAGTTTGAAATTGTCAGCAAATCCGTAAAGGAAATAAGATTCCCGATTACCGCTCCAACCGCAACGGGCAGTGACTTTGTTGCGATTTCCCTGATTGTCCCGATTGTATCACTTTTACAGCTTGCTCTTACCTTGCTTCTGTGCTTACGGCTGTAAATCAGCATATATAACATTCCGAAGAATTCACTCAGCGTCACGCCGAGAACTGCCGCTGCAGCGGCGTAGGGGAGCGCTTTTTCCTCACCGCCCAGCTCGTGTGTAAAATAACCGTACGCCCAATAGGAAAGTGCAATACCGGCCCCGGCCTTTACAACTGCCTCCACTATCTGAGAAACAGCGGTGGGAGTCATATCTGACAGCCCTTCGTAATATCCTCTGTAAACTGCTGTTACCGAACAGAAAAGCACCGACGGCGCAATCAGCAGTATTGCAGGCAGAGCCTCGGGAGTGTTGGCTATAAAATCCGCAAAGGGTAGGGCGGCAATGAATATAACCGCTGTTCCCGCAACGCCTGCGCCTGTTCCTGCAATAATGGCACATCTTCGGAACTGTGCAATTGACTCATATTCACCTCTTGAAGCCTTCTGAGCGGTCACTTGTGTCACAACCGTAGGTATTCCCGAAGCCGTAAAGGCGAGTACGGGAGCAAAAATGCTGAAGGCAGTGGAGAAATAACCCATTCCGTCGCCGCCCAGTATATTGCCCAGCGGTATCTTGAACACAGCTCCCAGAAGCTTTACAATAATCATTGCCGTAAACATAACGGCGGTATTTTTAAGAAAACTTTTACCCAATCCCTATTCTCCTTATCTGCTTTTTTGTAATATATATTTGATTTTGTCCTGTTTATGCTGTCGAAATTTCTGTTATATATAATTTTAAAATAGTAATTGACTTTTTTCTATTGACATATTTGCGTTTTTGCGGTAAAATGAATTAGTATTTTAAAGATATAGATACTGAAAGGATAATAAA
>CAZGRB010000196.1:0-4307 GCA_964527695.1 uncultured Ruminiclostridium sp. | reverse complement strand
AGGGATAGATATTTCCGTTGAAAAATTCTTTTATAGTATTCATAGCTTCTCCTTGACGATAAATTTATAATATGATATAATTATTTATTAAGGACATGGCGGAAGCGCCCTGTCCTTGCGTGTTTTTTATATTATATCACACTTGCATGATATATTCAACAGCAAATGTGCATAAAAATATCATGCTTGCGCGATAATATTTTATTAATGATAAACAGTGGGTGATAATTTGAGAAGCGAAGCACAGAAAAAAGCTGATAAAAAATATAACGAAAAAGTCCGTTATACAAAAAATCGACCTTTAAATGTTACGGTTGCGGTTGATGATTACAACGTTATAGACGAATTCTGTAAAAATAATGAAATAAGCAAAGCGCAATTTATTATTAAATCCTGCAAATATATAATTGAAAATAATATTAATTTCAAAGACGAGAAATAACCGCAGGGGCGACTAATAGTCGCCCCTACATTTTCAAATCCGTCCGCTCTGCGGACTCCATAACTATTCACTATTCATTTTTCACTTTTCACTAAAAAACAGGACGTGCCACGCACGCCCTGTTTTTACTTATTCTTACGTTTAAAAATCTCAATAATCACAATTATCGCAAGCATTATAACCCCTGCGACAATCAGCATAAACAGCCATATAGGAAAAATCCCGAAAATACGCCTGTCTGCCTCGGTAAATTCCTGTGCGCCCTCGGCAAATGCGGTTATATTCATAAAAAAGCACGCCACAACGCAGTAAACACAAGCGAGAAAATATCTGATTCTTTTCATAAGACACCTCTTTGGGAAAAGCTTATTTTTTATATTGTAAACTATTGAGGCGGTTTATGCAATAGTAATTTTCAACAGAAATTTCGGTTTGTTTTGTGTAATGGACGGTTATTGCTAAAAAATACCGCTTTTCTATTGCTTTTTTCTGAAAAATGTTGCATAATGGAAATAGACAAATTACAGAAAACGAGGAAAAAGATATGAATTTTATGCAGATTGATGTTTATACCAACTCCGAAGCGGTGAATGTTCTTGTAATCCGCCTGTCCGAGCTTGGCATAAACGGCTTTACCATTCACGACAGCGCAGATTTCGAGGAATTCCTTGAAAATAAGGATATGAACTGGGACTATGTTGATGACGACCTTATGGGTCTCAAGGATATGCCCACCCACATCACTCTTTATTTACAGGACAACGAGCAGGGCATGGAAACCCTGTCCGAGCTTAAAGGCGTGCTTTCCGAGCTGAGAAAAGCGGACAGCGGCTATTATGGCTCACTTGAAATGAAGATTGACAACGTTAAGGAAGAGGACTGGGCAAACAACTGGAAGCAGTACTACAAGCCCTTTACCGTAGGCGAAAAGCTTATAGTAAAGCCCTCCTGGGAGGAAGTAAGCGACATCGGGGAAAGAAAAATCCTTGAAATCGACCCTGCCTCCACCTTCGGCACAGGTCAGCACCATACCACAAGACTTGTAATGGAAAAGCTGGAGGGCATCATCAGCGGCGGCGAAAAGGTGCTTGATTTAGGCTGCGGCAGCGGTATCTTATCCATTGCGGCAATGCTTATGGGCGCAGAAAGCGCCTGCATGGTTGATATTTTCAAGAATGCAGTTGACACAGCAGCGGAAAATATGGAAAAGAACGGCTTTTCTTCTGATAAATACACTGCCTACTGCGGCAATATCCTTGCGGACGAGCTTTTAGTAAACGAAATCGGCACAGGCTATAATGTGGTTGTGGCGAATATCGTGGCTGATGTAATTATCGGAATGAGCGAATATTTCCGCACATTTATGGCTGTGGGCGCTACTCTCGTGGTTTCGGGAATTATCACCGAAAGACTGGACGAGGTGCTTGCGGCACTGAAGAAAAACGGCTTCTCCATTGTTTCAACTGCCGTACAGGAGGGTTGGAACGTAATTGTTCTTAAATAAACAGAAAGGACAGCAGATATGATAACCATAAGCGTCTGTATGATTGTAAAAAATGAGGAGGAGCAGCTCAGAGCCTGCCTTGAAAGCCTCAGACCCATAGCCGATGAGATTATTATCGCGGATACGGGCTCAACCGACCGCACAAAGGAAATCGCGGCGGAGTTTACCGATAAAATCTACGATTTTCCGTGGATTGACGACTTTTCCGCGGCACGCAACTTTGTTTTCTCAAAGGCAACCATGGACTATATCTACACAGCTGACGCCGACGAGGTTATTGACGAGAAGAATATCGAGCTGTTCAAAAAGGTAAAAGCGGCAATGCTTCCTGAAATCGAGATTGTGCAGATGTATTATCTCAATCTTATGGAAACCAATACCGCCTATAATTCAAAGCGTGAAATGCGCCCCAAGCTTTTCAAGCGTCTTCGCACCTTTGAATGGATAAACCCTGTCCACGAAACCGTAAGACTTGACCCCGTAATATATGACAGCGGTATTGAAATTCAGCACTTGGCAAAGGGCAGTCATGCAAAGCGGGACTTCAGAACATTCCAGAAGGCTCTGTCAAAAGGAATGAGACTTGATAAGGTGCTTCACGGTATGTATGCCAAGGAGCTTTTCATCGCAGGCGACAACGATGACCTTGCGGAAGCGGAGGAATTCTATAAGCAGAGTCTTTCCGACCCGTGCCGAAGCACTGACGAAAAGCGTGAAGCTGCCTGCGTACTGGCAAGGCTGTACCGCAGAACGGGCAATACCGCCGAGTTCTTCCGCCTGTCCCTCCATGAAGCAATGAGCTGTCCTTCCAGTGAAATGTGTGTGGAAATCGGGGATTATTTCTACGAAAACGGCAAATATGACGAGGCGCTCTGCTGGTACTATGACGGAATCTTTGAAACGGAAGCGGTCATTTCCGTTTATACAAAGGGTACGGAGTATTTAAAGAAGCTTGCGGATTGCTACAGAAAAACAGGTGATAATGAAAAGTCGCTTGAATACGAGAAGCAGGCAGAGGACTGGGAAGTGCCTGAAATTGTTTAAAATAAACATATGATGCTGTTTTTGAAAACATAAAATCTATCATAAATAAAGACTTTTTTCGCAAAAAAGTCTTTATTTTTTTTTCGATATATGATATAATAAACTGGATAATCAGATTTTTTCAGTGAAAGGACAAAAGAGTTGGCAACCATTATATCTATTGTAAATCAGAAAGGCGGCGTAGCCAAGACCACAACAGCTATAAACCTCTGTGCTTCTCTCGGAGCAATGGGTAAGAGAGTGCTGCTTGTAGACCTTGACCCTCAGGGTAACGCAACTACGGGCTACGGCTATGCGGGTGCCGCAAAGAAAGGCCTTGAATATACTACATATGAGGTGCTTATGGGCGAGGTGCGCCCTGCACAGGCTATACTTAAAACAAAGTTCAAAAATGTATCCATAATGCCTGCAACCTCAAACCTTGCGGAAGCGGAAATCAGACTTTTACAGTTTGAAAACAAGACCCTCTGCCTCAAAAAGGCACTTTTACAGGTAAAGGACGAGTACGACATTATAATTATCGACTGTCTTCCCTCCCTCGGTATACTTGCCCTTAACGGACTTTCCGCCTGTGACAGAATTATTATTCCTATGCAGTGCGAGCCGTACAGCTTAGAGGGTGTTGCTGAGCTTCTTGCAACGGTAAAGCGCGTCAAGAAATCCAGCAACCGCAATTTACAGCTTATGGGTATTGTTTTCACAATGCTGGACAAGCGTCTTACCGTAAACCGTGAAGTAATGAGAAGTATAAAGGCAAATTTCCCCGAGGATACTATTTTCAAGACAGAGATTCCGAGAAATGTAAGAATTTCCGAAGCACCCAGCCACGGAGAGCCTATCATGTACTATGACCCCAGCTCAAAGGGTGCAGAGGCTTATGCGTCTCTTGCAAAGGAAGTTGCAAGAAAATGTAAAGAAACAGAAGAAATGCTTTGAGGAAAGGAGATTAAATGGCTAAGAAATCAGCTTTAGGAGATAATTTATCTTCAATTTTCGATGATGACGGACTTTTCGGTACAGAAGAAACCTCAGCTCCCCAGAAGCTTAAGCTTACCGAAATCGAACCCAATAAGAAGCAGCCCCGAAAGACCTTCAACGATGAAGCCTTACAGGCGCTTGCGGATTCCATTGTGGAAAACGGCATTATCCAGCCCCTTACCGTAAGACCCTACGGCGATGTATATCAGATTGTGGCAGGCGAAAGACGCTGGAGAGCCGCAAAGATTGCAGGACTAAAGGAAGTTCCCGTAAGAATTATGGAGCTTTCCGATGAGCAGACTATGCAGATTGCCCTTATCGAGAACTTACAGCGTGAGG
>CAZGRB010000195.1:0-4343 GCA_964527695.1 uncultured Ruminiclostridium sp. | reverse complement strand
GTAATCGCTACAATGGATATCGAAGAAATCAATACAGACCGTGACAAGTTCCTTATCGCCGTTTCCAACAACGTAGAAATCGAACTCCGTAAAATCGGTCTCCGCCTTATCAACGTAAACGTAACCGATATCCGTGACGAATCCGGATATATCGAAGCTCTCGGTAAGGAAGCTGCTGCTAAGGCTATCAACGATGCGAAGAAATCTGTTGCTGAAAAGGACAGAGACGGTGCTATCGGTGAAGCTAACGCTAAGCGTGACCAGCGTATCCAGGTTGCTGCTGCAAACGCAAGCGCTATCGAAGGTGAAAACGCTGCTAAGGTTGAAGTTGCTCAGTCTGAAGCTAACCGTAGATTTAAGGAAGCAGAAGCTGATACAAAGGCTGCTAACGACGCTAAGATTGCTATCGCTCAGACAGGCAGAGACGGTGCTATCGGTGAAGCTGACGCTTTAAGAGACCAGAGAATCCAGGTTGCTGCTGCAAACGCTGCTGCCGTTGAGGGTGAAAACAGCTCCAAGGTTGCTATCGCTCAGTCCGACGCTGCAAGACGTGAAAAGGAAGCTGAAGCATTAAAGATTGCTATGGCTGCCGAAGCTGTTCAGGCTGCCAAGGCCAAGGAAGAAGCCTACGCTGCTCAGAAGGAAGCTGAAAACCAGAGAGCAGAGCTTGAAATGGCTACTCAGACAGCTGACGTTATCGTTAAGGCTCAGATTGCTAAGCAGCAGGCTGAAATCGCTGCTGAAGCTGAAGCTGAAGTTATGCGCCGCAAGGCAAAGGGTGAAGCTGACGCTATCTTCGCAAAATTAGAAGCTCAGGCTAACGGTGCCCGTGAAATCCTCCAGAAGCAGGCAGAAGGTATGCAGTCCCTCGTTACTTCCGCAGGCTCTGCTGACGACGCAGTTAAGCTCCTCATGGCTGACAAGATGGAAGAACTCATGCGTATTCAGGTTGACGCTATCAAGAATATCAAGATTGATAAGATCACTGTCTGGGACAGCGGCTCAGGCGCTGACGGCAAGAACTCTACTGCCGATTTTGTAAGCGGTCTTATGAAGTCCATTCCCCCTATGAATGAATTATTCAAGCAGGCAGGTCTTAACATGCCCGAATTCTTAGGCAAGGAAATCGAAGCTCCCGTTGTAAATGCGGACGCTCCCGAAGCTCCTGCACAGGTATAATAAATACATAAAATCCGTACCGCCGTGTATCCCACGGCGGTATTGTGAGATTAAGGAGAGAAATATGCTTGTAGATAAAAAACGAGAGGATATGTATTTCAAGTGCCTCATGCATAAGAAAAAGCTGGACAGAAAGCTTTCCATAGCAAAGGCAATAATTCTTGTTCCGTCTCTGCTTTTGCTAATTGGTACTGTGATTTTTCTGATAATGCTTATGTTTTCGGATATTTTGGTTATGGGAGCAGGTGCGATTTTTTACGGATATCAATCCAAAGGTGCCCCCATCCCTTTCTTTTTTGACCTGATAGTTTTTTCCGGATACATCTTTTTAGGTATAAACCTGACTATTTTTAAGACAGAATTTTTTTTGAAAAAATTTCCCATTATATACGCCAGCGCAATTTTTGTCTTTTTTCTGAGTAATATTATTTTCGGCTACAATCCCATATATCTGATTATCGGCATAGTTTCATTGCTTACAGCATTATGGAACAAAAAACTTATTGAAGAGGATAATCAGATGAGTACGCTTGACGGTTATCCTCATTTCAATCCTACTCTTATGAAGCACACCGACACCCCCTTTGTTCCTCCCACAAAAGAAGAACTTGATGAAATGTCGGCAGACGAGCGCATCATGTACGAACGGGAACATTGAATCCTTTTCCGACACAACGGAATTTCGCTGTAACAAAGCATATAAACGTTTTCATTCCACGTGTATGAAAACGTTTTACTTTTTACCATAATCTTTCCGTTTTTTCGCTGATAAATTAACAGAATTTTAGAAAATCAAGTTCAAATCAAATAACCCGCTTTAAAAGATTGACATTAACCCTTTAAATATGATATGATTTGACTGAAAATCATAATGTATAAGGAGAAAATACATATGTCAAGAAAAATTCTGGCAGTTTTTATGACTGCAGTCATTATGTTATGCGGAATAAGCGTTACCGCTTTTGCCGATAACTCATTCACAGCAACCCTGGGCTATGCAGACTCCACATGGAAGGCAAACGACTGGGCAACCACCTTCACTGTTACAGGCGACGGTACATATTCCGTTACTGCAAACTGTGTATCCACCGACGGAGTTCTTCAGGAAGGCGAGGGCATTTCCGTAATGATTATTGACATCTCAGGCTTAGGTAAAAAGCTGGGTAGTGCCACAAAGAATGTAACCGTTTCTGACGTAAAGGTCGTTACAGGCGGCGGTGCTTCTCTGGCAATTGACCAGTCAAAGGTTTTATTCGGTGACCTGGAAAGCAACGGAAACTTACGTATTGAAATATACAATTCCTTCGGACGCACAAAAGACCCCGACTTATCTCCGATTACCCCCTCTGACTTCTCCTTCAAAGCTGATGAGCAGTTCACAATAACCTTTACTCTCAGCGGTCTTGACGCAGCTCTTGCAGGCGAATCCGCTGAAACAGAAGCAGCTGTTACAACAACTGCAGCCGCAACAACCACCGAGGCTGTTACCACTACAACCACAGCCGTAACAACTACAACAGAGGCCGCAACAACAACTACTACAACAGCTGAAACAACTGTAATAACCGAAGAAACAACCACAACGACAGAGGAAACAACTACTGTTCCCGAAGAAATTTCCGAAGAAACAGAAGAAGCTGTCGAAGAAGCAGAGACAACCACAACCACAGCAGCAACTACCACTACTACCAAAGCTACTACTACAACCGAGGCTGAAACAACAATTGCCGAAACAACTACCTCCGCTCCCGAAGCTACAACAGCAGCCGTACAGCAGGCAGTTGCTTCCGATTCCGACTATTTCGCTTCCAGAAACAGCTCCCTTATGATTTTTGCAATCGTTGCAGGCGTTGTTATCTTAGCCGCAATAATCGGCTTTATATTAATTTCAGTCAAGAAGAAAAAGTAATCCACGGAGGATTTTTATGAGCACATTACTTTCCGCCGCAGTTGCCACAGGCGTTTCCGTTAATCCTGTAATGATTGTCATTGCAGTTGTTGCGGTAATTCTCATTGCCGTTTGCGTGGTACTCGGTATTATTTCAAAGAAAAAGAAATAAGCAAAGCTGAAGCCCTGGAAATACCATTATTTCCAGGGCGTTTATATTTAAAAGTAAAAAAGCATTGACATAAACCCTTAAAATGTGATATTATTAAAGTAATAATCAATACATATAAGGAGATTATAATTATGAAACTCAATAAAGTCATTGCTGCTGCACTTTCAGGTGCTGTTGCTGCTGCGGCGCTTACGACCACTGCGTCTGCTTATATAACCGTACCTTCCGATGCGGCTTCTCTTCTGACTGTAAATTCACAGTCCTGGTCAAAAATGATAAGTTCCTCTTATGATATCGACTATTCAAAGCTGGGTCAGATTCAGGCGGTTATCACTCTTACTGACCCTGCACAGTATGAAGCAGATAAGGCATCGGGCTTCTACAGCGACGGTGTTACAACCTTTGTTGAATTTTCGGGAAATATCGCCTTCGGTTCTTCTGCCGAATGGATAGCCTACGGATTTGATTCCCTTGCCGATATAACAGGTGATTCCGATACAGCTACTATTACAGGTCTCGGCGACGGCTCCTATATCCTTACCGCTTCTATCCCTGCTGAAAGCGCTGCTGCAGTAACAGGCAGATGCAGCGTTACATTTGCAGAATGGGGCAACACTTCTCCCGATTACAGCCTCACTCTTAATTCATTTTCTCTTATCGGGACAGATGGCACTACAATATTGACCTACAACGGAAGCGGTAATGCTACCGTAGAGCCTGCGGCTGTTGAAACAACTGCTGCAACAGAAGCGCCTGTTGAAACAACTGCTGAAACCACAACCACCACAGAAGCTACCACTACTACAGCAGAGGAAACAACCACAACGACAGAGGAAACAACTACTGTTCCCGAAGAAACTTCCGAGGAAACAGAAGAAGCTCCCGAAGAGACAACCACAACCACAACCACAGCAGCAACTACCACTACTACCAAAGCTGCTACTACAACCGAAGCTGAAACAACAATCGCCGAAACAACTACCGCTGCTCCCGTAGCTACAACAGCAGCTGTACAGCAGGCAGTTGCATCCGATTCAGATAACTTCGCCTCCAGAAACAGCTCCCTTATGATTTTTGCAATCGTTGCAGGCGTTGTTATCTTAG
>CAZGRB010000194.1:0-4351 GCA_964527695.1 uncultured Ruminiclostridium sp. | reverse complement strand
GAAGAAGGCTTAAAGGGCGACCTTAACTACAACACCAACTCCTGCGGCGCTTTACAGTCCGACATCACTCTCGCTCCCGGCGAAACAAAGGAATTTACCTATATTATCGGCGGCCCCAGAACAGAAGCTGAAATCACAGCTCTCGTTGAAAAGTACAATGTTGCAGGTACAATCGACAAGGAACTTGCAGAACTCAAGGAATTCTGGCACTCCAAGCTCGGAAATCTTCAGGTACACACACCTGATGAGGATTTCAACAACATGGTAAACGTATGGAACGCATATAACTGCTTCATTACATTTATCTGGTCCAGAGCTGCTTCCTTCCAGTACTGCGGCCTCAGAAACGGCTTCGGCTACCGTGATACGGTTCAGGACATTCAGGGTATTATTCACCTTGCTCCCGAAATGGCCAAGAAGCAGATTGTATTCATGCTTTCCGCTCAGGTTACAAACGGTGCAGGCTTACCTCTCGTTAAGTACACACATCAGGCAGGTCAGGAAAACCACCCTGACGAAAACGATGAAAACACAGCATATGCAAAGGAAACAGGCCACCCCAGCTACCGTGCAGACGACGCTCTCTGGCTGTTCCCCACAATTTACAAGTACATCTCCGAAAGCGGCGACAGTGCATTCCTCGATGAAGAAATCCTCTACGCTAACGACGGCGAAAAGGGCACTGTATACGACCACTTAAAGAGAGCTATCGACTTCTCCATGAATCACCTTGGCAACCACGGTATGCCTGCAGGCTTACACGCTGACTGGAACGACTGCTTACGTCTCGGTAAGAAGGGCGAATCCACATTCGTTGCATTCCAGCTTGTATACGCTATCAAGATTCTCCGTACATACGCAGAAGAAAAGAATGATACAGAATACATCAAGTACCTTGATGAAATCAAGACAAAGCTTGATACAATCCTCTCCGCTTGCTGGAACGAAGACAGATGGATTCGCGGCTACAAGGAAGACGGTACTGTTATCGGTCAGAGAACAGACCCCGAAGCAAATATGTGGCTCAACCCCCAGTCATGGGCAGTTATCTCAGGCTTTGCTTCCAAGGAACAGGCTGAAAAGTCCATGGACAGCGTAGAAAGAGAACTCAACACTCCCTACGGTGCTATGGTTATGTATCCCCCTTACAAGAATCACGGCTTTGACGGCGCATTAATGCAGTGCTTCAACGCCTGCACAAAGGAAAATGCAGGTATCTTCTCTCAGCCTCAGGGTTGGTTAATCCTTGCGGAATCCAAGCTCGGCCACGGTAACAGAGCTTATAAGTACTGGAAGGAAGCTTCCCCCGCAACCTACAACGACAATGCACAGCTCAGAGTACTTGAGCCCTATGTATTCGGTCAGTTCGTTGAAGGCAAGGACAGCCCCTTTGCAGGCCGTGCACACGTTCACTGGCTCACAGGTACAGCTTCCACAGTTATGGTTGGTACAACCGAAGGTATCCTCGGTCTTAACCCTGAAACAAAGGGTATTGTAATCGACCCCTCTATCCCCTCCGAATGGAAGGAATACACAATGGAAAAGACCTTCAGAGGCAAGAAGCTCAACGTTACTGTAAAGAACCCCAATGGTTCCGAACACGGCGTTAAGTCTGTAACTGTAAACGGCGAAAAGATTGAAGGCAAGCTTATTCTTGACGAAATCTTAAAGGACGTAAACGAAGTTATTATTGAGCTTTAATCATGTTGAACACTCCCATTCATATGAATGGGAGTGTTTTTAAAAGGAGAGATTATTATGTCATCAAAACTCAAAAAATTTTTAATAGTCCTTAATATCATTATCGCTTTACTGACAATATTCAATACCTTATGGCTTGTATCTATGACTATGACATTTCAGGACGTTACCAAGAATTTTTACTCGTATTTTCCGTTTCTTCAGCCGTCGGGCTATTATTATGACATAGATGATGTAGGTTACATAGCTTATGAATATGCTCTGCCAGATGAAGAAAAAATCAAAAACGATGAAGATTTGCATTCGTATTCGCCCGAGGAGATAAAAGAAATATTAGATGAAGCCAGGGCGGAAAGAGAATCTCTGAGAGCCGCTGAAAATCAACAATAAAATAAAAGGCACAGCGCGCTGTGCCTTTTATTTTTTCTCCGCTATTGTAATTTTCGTGAAAAAATGGTATAATTAAATATTATATTATTCTATAAAAAGGTTTGATTTATATATGAAAAAATGGCAGGTTAAAACCGCCCCGAAGGAAGTCGTTGACTCCCTTATACAGGAAACGGGACTGAATCCTTTCATATGCAGGATTCTTGCAGGCAGAGGCATACTTTCCCGTGCCGACGCAGAGGTCTTCTTCAACAGTGAGGAGCTGTCCGACCCCTTTCTCCTTGCGGATATGCAGAAGGCGGTTGACACCATAAATGAATTTATCGAAAGCGGTGAAAAAATCACAGTCTACGGCGACTACGACTGTGACGGCGTCACCTCTACATATATGCTTTTCAACTATCTGGAAGCTCAGGGTGCAGAGGTAGACTGGTACATTCCCTCCCGTGACGAGGGGTACGGTCTTAACAATGACGCAGTCGACCTGCTCCACAAGCGTGGTACAAAACTGATTATCACTGTGGATAACGGCATTTCCGCCGTGGAGGAGGCAAAATATATTGCAGAGCTGGGTATAACTCTTGTTATAACTGACCATCATCAGGTGCCTGATGTTTTACCTGAAGCGGCGGCGATTGTCAACCCTCACAGAAAGGACGATATGTCCCCTTTTCACAAGATTGCAGGCTGCGGTGTTGTGCTGAAGCTGATTTCCGCCATGGAGGGCGGCGA
The DNA here is from genome assembly GCA_964527695.1 of uncultured Ruminiclostridium sp. Taxonomy (GTDB): domain Bacteria; phylum Bacillota; class Clostridia; order Oscillospirales; family Ruminococcaceae; genus Ruminiclostridium_E. Next base: position 1,528 of record CAZGRB010000194.1, on the reverse strand, counting down.
CAGTGCTATGGCTGTGGAGGAATATTCCTCCTTTGCGGCAGTGGGCACAGTGGCGGATATTGTGCCGCTGGTTGAAGAAAACCGCCTTATAGTAAGGCAGGGACTTGACGCTCTTTTCTGTACTGATAATGCGGGACTGCGTGCACTTGCACAGCAGTGCGGAATAGATGACGATGAGGAAATCATATCCTCTGACCTTGCATTCCGGATTTGTCCCCGTATCAATGCGGCAGGAAGATACGCTCACCCCAAAGCCGCAATGGAGCTGCTGCTTGCCGAAAATCCTGTGACAGCAAAGGCTAAGGCGGAAGAACTTTCTGAAATGAACAATATGCGTAAGCAGATTGAGGAAAGCATTATTCGTGAGGCGGAGGAACAGATTAAGAATAATCCCGAACTGCTGAACCGCAGAATACTTGTGGTATGCGGAGAGGGCTGGAGTCACGGAATTATCGGAATTGCCAGTGCAAGACTCCTTCATAAATACGGGAAACCCAATATTGTAATTACCATAGAGGGCGATACTGCAAGAGGCAGTGCAAGAAGCTTTGACGGACTTTCTCTTTATGAAATGCTTGACAGCTGCAAGGAACTGCTGACACGCTTCGGCGGACATACAAAAGCGGCAGGTCTTACTCTTGAAACATCGAAAATCGAAGATTTGAGGAATGCGGTTTATGCTTACTGTGCTGAAAAAGAACCTGCTTTCGAGACTATTGAGGCGGATATGGAGATAACTCCTTCGGAACTTACCATGGAGAACATAGAGCTTCTTGATAAGCTTGAACCCTTCGGCGAGGAAAATCCTTCACCCCTGTTCCTGTTCAGGAATTGTCTCATAAAAAGCAAGAGCAGCATGAAGGAGGGCAGATATGTTTCCTTTAATTTTGTTTTTGGCGGCAAGGAGTTCCGTGCAGTGCATTTCGGCTCAACCTTTGACGCATTTCCTTACGAAACGGGAGAAAGCGTGGATATAATTGCGGCGGCAGAGCTTAACGAATACAACGACAGGGTTTCTGTAAGCATAAGAGTAAGCGATATCCGTTATTCGGATTTCAATCAGGATAAATTCTTTGCGGCAAAGACTGCTTATGAGGACTACCGCTGCGGCAGAGTGGACAAGCGTCTTTTATGCCGTATGGCGCCTACAATGGACGAGCTGAGGAAGTGCTATGATGTCCTGAGAAAGACCCACTGCATTTCCAAGGCGGCAATGCTTTTGTCAAAGGCAGGCATGAATTACTGCAAATTCAGGATTGCACTTGATGTTTTTGAGGAAGCAGGGCTTGTAACGGTGGATTTAACCTGTGATAAGGCGGAAATCATACCCTCCGCACCCAAGGCGGATTTATCAAAATCCGAAATTCTTGCAAATTTAAAATAATTTTAAAAAAGTGGCATTTTTATGTCACTTTTTTCTTTTCTGCTTCGTTATATTATACAGAGACCCTGAAAAATATGTGAAAGGAAACTAAAGTTTGAAAACCCACCCTTACAATAAAAACAGCAAAAAGAGCACACAAAAGCA
>CAZGRB010000193.1:0-4351 GCA_964527695.1 uncultured Ruminiclostridium sp. | reverse complement strand
CAATGTGTTTCTATGCGATAGGAATCAATGTTGATTCCTCCCTCCTGCGCCCACTTTACCAGGTAGCTGTCAATCTTTGCGCCTAATTCTGCGGCACTGTCCATAGCGATTAAGCCGATAGGCGCCACTGAATCCTGTGAATTGAGTACAATCTGATTTGCCTTTGTCATTGTTTATCTCCTTGTTTTTGTTATTTATAAGGAATTATTCATAGAGAGGATACTTCTTGCAGATACCTGTTACCAATTCTCTTACCTTATCCTTGGAATTATCGAAATCCTTGGCTGTAAGATAAATTGCCTCTGCAATAACCTTCATATCATCTTCAACAAGACCTCTTGTTGTAACAGCAGGTGTACCGATTCTTACACCGCTTGTAATAAAGGGGCTCTGAGGATCGTTGGGGATTGCATTCTTGTTTACGGTAATGAATACTTCATCGAGCTTCTTTTCAAGGTCCTTACCTGTGATATCAAAGGGACGGAGATCAACAAGCATAAGGTGGTTGTCCGTACCGCCTGTAACAAGGTTGAAGCCCTTTTCAAGAAGAGAATCAGCAAGAACAGATGCGTTCTTTACAATCTGTTTGCCATAAGCCTTGAATTCAGGCTTGAGAGCTTCTGCGAAGCATACAGCCTTACCTGCAATAACGTGCATGAGAGGGCCGCCCTGTGTACCGGGGAAAATAGCCTTGTTAATCTTCTTTGCGATTTCTTCATCGTTTGTTAAAATCATACCGCCTCTGGGGCCTCTGAGGGTCTTATGAGTTGTTGTGGTAACAACATCAGCATAAGGAACAGGAGAAAGATGCTCGCCTGCAGCAACAAGACCAGCAATATGAGCCATATCAACCATTAAGTAAGCGCCTACGCTCTTAGCGATTTCGCTTAACTTTTCAAAATCAATCTTTCTGGGGTAAGCACTTGCACCAGCAACAATCATCTTGGGCTTGTTTTCTTCTGCAAGCTTGCGAACTGTATCATAGTTGATCATTCCGCTCTCATCGTCAATACCGTAGGGAACGAAATTGAAGTACTTACCGGACATATTTACGGGAGAACCGTGTGTAAGGTGTCCGCCGTGAGCAAGGCTCATACCGAGAACTGTATCACCGGGTTCAAGAAGTGCGAAATAAACAGCGATGTTAGCCTGTGCGCCGGAATGAGGCTGAACATTTGCAAAATTGCAGCCGAAAAGCTTCTTTGCACGTTCAATCGCAATGTTTTCAACCACGTCAACGCATTCACAACCGCCGTAATAACGCTTTGCAGGATAACCTTCAGCATACTTGTTGGTGAGCACACTGCCCATAGCAGCCATAACTGCAGGAGAAACGATATTTTCGCTTGCGATAAGCTCAAGATTACGTTTCTGTCTTTTGAGTTCTTCGGTCATTGCATCAGCAACTTCGCTGTCATACTGACCGAGAAAACCGATTGAGTCAATTAAATCGTTGTACATAACAATCTCGCTTTCTTAAAAATATTTACTTAAATTATACCTTATATGTCAGAAAAAAGCAACCGTTAATCTGACAAAAAAAGTATAAAATTTACCTTGTTTTTTGTAACACGGTTTGCTTTACCTTACAAGATTCCGAAAACACTGAGGATTTCATTCATAAGCTCTTCATCAAGACCGCTTGCTGTTTCTTTATCAACGGAAGAATAAAGGTCATCTATTTTACCAATAGGAACACTGCCCTCATATTCATAGTACAGCATATATGCATCTTCATTGAAGCTGTCAATAAGATTACGGGCTTCTTCAGTACGCATAAGCGAAAGGTGAACACCGTCCTCAACAGTTCTGTAAACTACATTTTCATTTGTAATTCTATCAGACGCATTTATAAGCGCTGCACCGTCATATTTGATTTTATCATCTGCTGTTCCGTTGATAATAATAACAGGAACATCAGAGGAATTTATACCGTTAATTGCATTGTTACTGATGTCATCGCCATAAAGAATATACTGATACAGCATCATTATCGGATATTCAAGATAACCGAGAAAACTCATATTATCCAAAGCATATTCAAGCGTCATATCGGAAATACTGCTGTAAGCAGAAATTGCAGCAACACCGCTGACGCCCTCCTCGTCAGCACATGAAGCAGCCGCATAGCCTCCTATTCCGATTCCATAAAGGTATATATTTTCATAACCCTCGGAGCGTGCAAAAGCGATTGCATTTTCCATATCATATACGCTCTGATGAAGACCGGACTGAGAATTTCCCTCGCTGTTGCTGTGTCCTGTAAAATCCATAGTCAGGACAGAAAAGCCGTTATCAAGGAAAAAATCCGCTTCAGGCAGCACATCTGCCGATGAACCATCCTTGGCATGACCGAGAATTACAAGCTTGTCCTTATTTTCACCGTAAACTGCAGCGCTTATGGAAAAACCGCCTGATTCAAAACTTACATCACGGACAGGATATTTCTGTTCGATATCCTCGCGGGATATGAACACGCTGTATTCATAAGGCTCTGTTCTTGCGAACAAGCCTTCATAAATCATCATTACTGCCATAAATGAAAGAATTAAATAAATCAGCAGAAAAATAACAAAATTTTTTAATACTGCAATCAGATTTCTGTGTTTCATTCAGTTTCCTTCTTCTTTTCCGTTTTAAACGCATGGTTACGATAACCCACGCAGTTTCTGCCATTTCTTTTTGCAATTATAAGCTGTGTGTCTGCTTCGTTTATCAGCTTTGAGTATGTTTCTTCATCACTCAGTTCAGTTATTGAAGATACACCGACACTTAATGTAATGACACCACCGTCACCGAATGGGATAGCCATTGTTTCAACAGAAGAACGTATCTGTTCTGCAAATTTAACAACTTCAATCTCATCCATATCTTCAAGAATGATGATAAAATCATCGCCGCCGAAACGTGAAACAAGTTTTGTGACAGGTTTTGAAATGATTCTTATGCAATTGCATATGTTGTAAAGACACGCATCGCTTCTGTCATATCCGAATTTATGATTGTAATAACGGAAATTATCAATATCAGCCATAATTACAGCCATCTTGTGTTTTCCGTATGAATTCTGATATTTTTCTCTGAATTTCACAGACAATCCTGTTCGGTTGAGCATACCTGTAAGGCTGTCCCTTCTGGACAGACTCTCACATCTTTCCATTGCTTCCTTCAGCTTCCTCTTATCAGCCCACTTATTGTAGTAATAAGCGTGTTTAAAGGCGTTCATACAGAAAATTCCAAGTAAGGCAATAACAGCTGATAAATAATAAAAAACACTAAGCTTGAAAGAAATTCCGTAATATATTATCGGGACAATATATATAGCGGTAAGAATAAGACTTTCATAATTCCTGATAACAGGAACAAGAAAAACAAATACCGCAAACAGAACAAACGACGAAACCGATGCCGACTGACTAAGAAAGCCCATTGAAACAAAGAATCCGCCGATTATATACACATTCCATGAAGCATAGAATATTATACGGTAACGGGTAGAATCATATTTCTTTCCATCGAGTTCATGCAGATAATAGAAAACATATAACACCGAACCAAAAATAATAATAACCGAGCCGATTATTTTAAGAAATGCCGCCTGCTCCGCGGAATCAGAAAACACTATGGTAGTTATAAGAGTCACCATACCGATAATGAATTGAAAAAAAGAAAAAGCCAAACCATTTCTTACATTTTTTGTAAGCAGGTACTCATCATATTGACGATAAGCGTATTCATCAGTTATTTTTAACTTTCTTATTTCACTTTCAGAAACAATATCCCTTATGTTTCCGAAGCAATCCCTTATAAGTGATATAACAGAATCCAAAATAACACTCCTTTATTCAATTATCTGAATCACAGTGCTTTTTTACACGCAGGAAGAAGCTGGATACATTTAACAGGACAGGCAGAAAAACACGCTCCGCAGCCGCTGCACTTCTCGCCATTGATTTCAGCATGATTATTATTGACAACAATTGCATCCACAGGACATTTTCTTACACATATGCCGCATCCGATACATCCGTTTTTACAAACCGCTTTTGTAGTTTTACCTGTATCTTCCGAACTGCATCGTACAGCATATCGCTGACTTTCTTTCACAAAAGAGATGAGCTTGTTCGGACAGGCTTTTATACATTTGCCGCAACTCATACAAAGCTCAGGATTAATTACAGCAACACCGTTTTCTATATGGATTGCATTATTATCGCATACAGCGGCACAATCGCCCATTCCATGACATCCAAAGCCGCAGTTGCCTTTGCCATTGTAGAATTTTTCAATGGCTGCACAGCTTTTTGTGCCTATATATATAAATTTATCTCCACAGGCATCGCAGTTGCCA
>CAZGRB010000192.1:0-4379 GCA_964527695.1 uncultured Ruminiclostridium sp. | reverse complement strand
CCTGGATAAGGGCTGTAAATCATTATTCCGTTTCCTGTATAGATTCCGCCGAAGGAAGCGGAGCCTCCCGGTTCTTCCGAGAAATACAGTACATCGCCCGCTTTTATTTCATCAAGCTCTGCGGTAGAACCCCATTCCACCTGCTCGCTTATTTTTCTGGGACAGCCGATATAGCCGTTTTCACGAAGAACATAGTATATAAATCCCGAATTGTCGAAGCCCTCCGACGGTTTATCTCCTCCCTCGGCAAATTCAATGCCCATAAGGGCTTCCGCCGTGCTTACAATTGCACTTCCGTAATCCGTTGAAGTAACGGGCGGCGGCACATAAGAGGTTGTTTCAGAGGTTGCCGTAATCTGCGGCGGAGGGGTAACCGCCGCAGTTACAGACGTGGTGGATGGAGATATTTCCGAATGGGCTTCGGCGTGGTCGTCTGCTGTGAAAATTATTATTAGCGTCAGCAGTACAAAAACTGCCGCAAAGATATATTTTTTCATTTCTGTTCTGAAAGAATCGTTGTTTTATCTTCTGTTATCATTATATTCCATTTGCGCCCGGAATGCAATAACAAAACGGTTACAATTTTATGTCAATCCGGTTACAAAATCGCCTTAAAAGTTACAAATTGTAACTTTTAAACGGTAAGCGTACCGTTTTGGGAAATCTGAAGAAGTAAAATCTGCTCCTCCTGACCTGTCAGGGCATTGATATACACAAGGACATTCTGACCGCTTTCGCCGACGCACTGAATCTCATAGCAGAACACCTCGTTCTGACCGCTGGAGGGTATTACGCATAAGTCTGCGTCAAGCACCTGAAGATTCTTTGATACAAGGCTGATTGCCTTTTCCTCGGAGATTCTTGCCTCGGGCAGGTCACGTATCGTGTGATTTGTAAGATAGCCACGCATATCGAAGGAAAGAATTTCCCCGTTGTCAAGGGCGACACCTATCTTTATAAGGTCGGTATACATTGTCACGTCGTCCTGCTCTGCGGCAAAGTTTATAATGCAGACTCCTCCCTGTATTTCATAATATGTGTCCTCTGCGCTCATTATGCCAAGCTTTTTCAGATATTCTTCGGCAATTTCCGTAGCTCTGCCTGCGGTAATGGTCTGCTTTTCAACCTGTCTGCCTGCAAGCATATAGGAAAAGTAGCCGCCGTTTTTGGTTACGGCAATGGTGAAAACATCGTTTTCAAACACATATGACGGCATTTTTCCGTCTTCATCGCCTGTTTTCTGAAGATTATCCACACCTGTAAGCTTTACGGCACGGCGCAGAGCCTCTTCCTCGGTAATTTCCTTTTCGCCTTCAAGCATAAGAGGATTCTTTTCCATTATATGGTCGGAAAAAGGGCCGTCGTAGATAAGGGTAGGATAGTTATTGTCCAGATTTTCAAAATCCTTGAAGCCGTCGGTTACGCTTACAGCTTTGGTATTTGCGTTGACCTTGCCGAAGGTGATATTTCCGTCACGGATACGTTCCTCAACCTGCCACATACTGCCGCTCAGATTAACCGCATAGTCGTAAAGCGCGGATATGTTTGATTTTTCCTCCTCTGTAAGCTGCTGACCGCTTGCACACTTTTCCGCAAGAGACTTTGAATAGTTTCCTACCTGGGACAGGAAACGGTAGGTCTGCTCCAGATTCAGTTCTTCAATAGGAAGCTGTGATAATGCGCTTTTTGCGGTAGCTGAGTCGCTCACAAGCTTTGAGGAAATATCTGACAGCATAGTAATGCTGTTGGTATACATTCCTTTTTCAAGGTTGTTCTTTATATTGTCCAGATTAAGGGAAACATCCTCCACAGCTCTCATATAGCTGTATTCGAGATTGCGCTGAGAAGTACGCGCCTGTCCGTACTGAATACCTGCAAAAACCGCAAGGGCGGTAACGGAAGCTACGGAAAAGGTAATAATTCTTGCAAAGCTTCTTTTGGTTATAGTCATATAAATCATTCCTTTCTTAAAGTAACCTGAAATTACAAGGTCATCTTTAACTATATTTTTGTGCAATTTTTTCTTAATATACTATTTAATATTTTAACAAAATGTGGTATAATACTATTAATTGTGCATCATATGCAACATTTTGACATTTTAATTTGTGTTATAATAGTAAAGGACTGAAAAAATTGATATATCTTGACAATTCCGCCACAACCCGTCCCTGTGACGAAGCGATAAAGGCGGTGTGCGATAATATGTCGCAGAATTTCGGCAACCCCTCTTCTCTCCACAAGGTCGGCATTGAAGCGGAAAAGGTGCTGAAATCCGCGAAAAAGACAATTTTAAGCAAGCTGGGCCTTGACGGTGAAATCTATTTCACCTCGGGTGCTACCGAAAGCAACAACACCGCTATTCTCGGCACGGCAAAGGCTTATAAGCATAACGGCAGGAAGATTGTTACCACAACTATGGAGCATCCAAGCGTTGCCGAGCCCATAAACAAGCTCTGCGAGCAGGGTTATACAGCGGTAAGGCTTTCTCCCAAAGACCACGAAAATTTTGAACAGGCGGTTATAGACGAGGTTGACTCCGACACGTATATGGTAAGCGTAATGTGGGTCAATAACGAAACAGGCTATATTACCGACACGGCAAAAATCTACAATGCCGTAAAGCGGAAGAATCCCAAGACAATTGTTCATGTTGACGCAGTACAGGGTTTCTGCAAAATTCCGTCAAAGACCCTGAAAGCGGATTTTGTAAGCCTTTCGGCACACAAAATCCACGGCACAAAGGGCATCGGCGCACTTTTCGTTGCCAAGGGTATGCGTTTTGAGCCCCTTTTATACGGCGGCGGACAGCAGAAGAATCTCCGTTCGGGCACTGAGGCGGTAGACCTTATTGCAGGCTTTGAAGCGGCGGTAAAGGCTTACCCCGACTGCACGGAAAAGTATGCAAGTCTTAATAATCTCCTTCAGGAAAAGCTTTCCGCCTTTGACGGCATAACAATAAACAGCTATAATAACTCAAAGAATATTCTCAATTTCTCCGTAAAGGGCGTAAGAAGCGAGATAATGCTTCATTTCCTTGAGGAAAGCGGAATATATGTTTCCAGCGGCTCAGCCTGCTCCAAGGGCAAGACAAGCGGAGTGCTTGCGGCATTCGGCGTAAGCGACGAGAATGCCGACAGTGCAATCCGCGCAAGCTTCTGCCCCTCTACAACCGAGGCTGACATTGAAGCACTTGCGGAGCAGATAGGCAAGGGCATTGAAAGATTCAGAAGATAAACAGAAAAGGAACGGTAAAATTATGCAGGAAGTAATAATGGTAAAATACGGCGAAATCGCCTTAAAAGGTTTAAATAAGCACACCTTTGAAGATATGCTTATCAGAAATATAAAGCGCAGACTCAAGACCTGCGGTGAATTTGATTATTCCCGCCGTCAGTCCACGGTTTACATAAAGCCCGTAAGCGAGGGCGCAGATATTGACGAAGCAATTGAAAAATTAAAGTGTATTTTCGGTATTGCCGCAATCCAGCGCAGTGCTGAGCTTCCCAAGAATTGGGACGACATCGTTAAGGAGGGTATGCCCTATCTTAAGGATACTCTCGACTGCGTAAGAACCTTCAAGGTTGACGCAAAGCGCTCGGATAAAGCATTCCCCATGAAGACCCCCGATATTCAGAGAGAGCTTGGCGGTGCGATTCTTTCCGCTTACCCTCATCTTAAAGTAGACGTTCACAACCCTGATGTTACGGTAATTCTCGAAATCCGTGACACTCACGCATTTATAAACGCTGAAAAGATACCCGGTCAGGGCGGTATGCCCGTAGGCAGCAGCGGCAATGCACTGCTTCTTCTTTCGGGCGGCATTGACAGCCCTGTTGCCGCATATATGATGGCAAAGAGAGGCCTTAACGTTGACGCTATCCATTTCCAGAGCCCTCCCTATACCTCTGAAAGAGCGCTTATGAAGGTTGAAGAGCTTTGCGAAAAGCTCACACCCTACTGCGGTGATATCCGCTTCTACTGTGTGCCCTTCACAGAGATTCAGGAAGCCCTCCGTGACAACTGCCCTGAAGAATATTTCACAATTATCATGAGAAGATTAATGATGAAGATTGCCAACAGAATCTGCGAGCAGAAGGACTATAAGGCACTTATTACAGGCGAATCCGTAGGACAGGTTGCAAGCCAGACCTTAATGGCTCTCGCCTGCACCGATAAGGCAAGCGATGTGCCTGTTTTCCGCCCCGTAATCGGCATGGACAAGAAGGAAATTGTGGAAATTGCACGCCGTATCGACACATTTGAAACATCTATCCTCCCTTACGAGGACTGCTGCACCGTATTTACCCCCAAGCATCCCAAAACAAAGCCAATCATCAGCGAGGTCGAGGAAGCGGAGGCAGGCTTTGATTTCGGAC
>CAZGRB010000191.1:0-4381 GCA_964527695.1 uncultured Ruminiclostridium sp. | reverse complement strand
GACGCTTTTTTCCATAAAATCATTCCTTTCTGTATTACTGTCATCATTGTAATACCTGAAAGAAAAAAAATTTGTCAAAGAAGGGGATTAAATTTTATTTTTCATAAACCTTGTCGCATAGTGCGGCAAAATCTTCCATTTTAAGCTCTTCGGGACGGGCAGTCGCCTTTATGCCGCAGCTGACGAGTATTTCCGAAAGCTCCTGTTTAGGGATTTTCAGCTCTGCGGAAACAGGGTTTATAAGCTGTTTTCTCCGCTGTGAGAATGCGGCGTGGACAATCCTGAAGAACAGCTTTTCGTCTTTCGGATTATATTTCGGCTCACGGCTTACGTCAAGTCTTATAACTGCGCTGTCAACGTTTGGAGCAGGCATGAAGCTTCCACGATTGACCCTGAAAAGCATTTTAGGAGTGCTGTAAAAGTTGACACCCACGGTAATTGCGCCGCAGTCACGTTCGCCTACCTTCGCACAAAGCCTGTCTGCCGCTTCCTTCTGCACCATAACGGTGATACAGCTTATGGGAAGCTTTTCTTCCAGAAGCTTCATTATTACGGGTGAGGTTATGTAGTATGGCAGATTCGCACATACCACGATTTCGTCAAAGCCCGAAAGTTTTTGATTTATGAGTGCGTGCAGGTCTGTTTTCATAACGTCTCCGAACACGATTTCCACGTTGTCGAATTCGGCAAGTGTTTCTTCAAGAATAGGCTTTAAGCCTGTATCAATTTCTACTGCCACAACCTTATCGCAGCGTTTCGCAAGCTCTTTTGTGAGGACGCCTACGCCCGTGCCGATTTCGATAGCGGCAACCCCTGCCTTGCAGCCGCCCATTTCAGCAATTTTCGGGCATACCGAGGGGTTAATGAGGAAGTTCTGACCAAGCGACTTTGTAAAAGCGAAGCCGTGCTTTGTGAAAAGCTCTTTAATTGTACCTATGTTGGTAAGTTCCATATATTCAGTCCTTTGTAGGCTTTCTAAGAATAGAATTTTTGGGGAATTCCACAGGATAGGGGAAGCTCAGCTTTTCGGTTGCATGGTTTGCAATCCTTACGCTTTCTCCCTTATCGTTTATCATTTCCGAAGGCGTAAACCGTACAGGTTCCTGTCCCGGGACAAGTATTTCCAGCTCATCGTCAAGGGTGAAATAATTTCTCTGGGTCAGCTTTATGCAGCCGTCCTCATAGCCGTCCACCACACCTGCGAAATCATATTCACGGTAATAACCGCTGTCCTCATAGTACTGCTCGGCGTCATCGTGATTATAGAAAAAGCCTGTGCAGTAGTGGCGGTGGCTTACCTTATATACTTCGTCAAGCACCCACTGAGGCGGCTGTTCATTCCTGTAAGCACAGTCAAGCGCCGCACGGTAGGCATTTGTAACGGTAGCCACATAGTAGGAGGATTTTGCACGTCCCTCGATTTTAAGGCTGGTAACTCCTGCGTCAAGAAGCTCCTTTACGTGCTCAATCATACACAAGTCCTTGGCATTTAAAATGTATGAGCCTCGGTTGTCCTCAAAAATCTCAAAATCCTGACCGATGCGCTTTTCCTCAGTGATAAAGTACTTCCAGCGGCAGGGCTGTGCGCAGGCACCACGGTTTGCGTCACGGTCAACAAGATATTTGGATAAAAGGCATCTGCCTGAGAAGGAAACGCACATTGCGCCGTGGACAAAGGCCTCGATTTCCATATCGGCGGGGATATTGTCACGGATACGCCTGATTTCCTTAAGGCTTACCTCTCTTGCAAGTACAATACGTCTTGCGCCTAAGCGGTACAGCTCGTTTGCGGTTTCGTAATTCATGATACCCACCTGTGTTGACATATGGATGTCGAGAGAGGGGGCGTGTTTCTTCACCATAGCCATAACGCCGATGTCCGCAACGATTGCGGCATCTATTCCTGCTTCGGCGGCCTCCTGAATGAACCGAGGGAAAGCCTCAGCCTCGTCATTGGTGGGAACAATATTACAGGTAAGATATACCTTTACATTTCTGCTGTGGGCGTGTTGTACTGCATTCCTGAGTGCGTCCATGTCAAAATTCTTGGGGCCTGCACGCATACCGAAGCTTGTACCCCCGATGTATACTGCGTCACAGCCGTAATCGACCGCAGCTTCAAAGCATTCATAATCCCCTGCGGGTGAAAGCAGTTCTGCCAAAAAATCAACTCCGTTTCTTTTGGATGAATGATGAAGGATGAATAATGAATGATTAAGGTGTCTGCTTCGCAGATGGATTTTAAAAGCCTCCCCTGTGTAAGGGGAGGTGTCACACGAATGTGTGACGGAGGGGTTGTAAATCCATCGCTGAAGGCGATTTCTTAATTTTTCATCTTTCATTTTTCACCGCATAATAAAGCAAAGCTTTATTATGCCAGTCCTGCAAGGACCAGATTCTCCTCGTGCTGTTCCTTGGTTTCGGCGTAGAATACCTCGCCTGTATCCTCGTTTGCACAGAAGAAGAAATAGTTTGTTTCCGCCGCATTGAGTACAGCGTCAATTGCGTCAAGACCGGGGTTGCATACGGGGCCTGCGGGGATACCGTTGCAGGTATAGGTGTTGTATGCGTCGGCATAACGCTGGTATTTAAGACTACCGTCGGTGAGATAGGGTCTGATTTCGTTTTCTACATAAAGAATTGTAACGTCGGATTCCAGCTTCGGGAAGCTTTCGGAATTTCTGATACGGTTGAGGAATACGCTTGCAACATAGTACATATCCTCTACGCTTGCGGCTTCCTTCTGTACCATGGAAGCAAGGGTGACAACCTCGTCAAGGGTCATATTCATTTCGCCCATCTGCTTATACATTGTACGGGTAATCTTATCGTCAAAGTTGCTGTAAATCTTATAGGCAACCTCCTCCGCATTCTCTGCGGAGTTCTTGTACATCTCCTTTGCCTCGTCGCTTGTACCGCCGTGAAGGCTCTTGTCCTGCATTGCCTGCACCATGTAGAATTCATAGGTATCGGGGAAGAGATAGCCCTCCATCTGATGATACTTGTAGGAATTTTCGGAAAGTCTCAGCTCAAAGTCGTGTTCGTGCTGAAGCGTGCTGTAATACTTCTCGAAATCCTCAGCAAAGCACACATAGTTTTCTTCAAGCATTTCACCGATTTCCCGTGCGGTCATACCTTCCACAATACGGATTTCTACTGTTTTTGAAACGTAGGCTTCCTTCTGGAGGGTGCTGAAAAGGGTCATATATGACATAGTTGAGCTTAAGGTGTAGGTTCCCGGGATAAATTCATCTCCCTTATCCGTTAAATCTCCGAACCACGTAAAGAATTTGGGTGAACTTATGATATTGTTTTCCTGAAGTATAGCCGCAACCATTTCCGTGTCAGCTCCCTCGGGAATTTCTACGTCCATTCTGAAATCGTTGGTAACGATACCTGTAAGGTCAAGTGCATAAGTTACAATATACTGGGACAGGAAAGCTGAAACACCCACAATTCCTGCACAGAGAAGTGCGCCGATAAGGATAAACGCAAAGGTACGTGTATGCTGTCTCTGCTTCTCGTAGCGAAGCTTCATACGTCCGATTTCACGGCGTTCTTCCTTTTCCTCCTCGGTCATTTCCTCTTCTTCCGCATATTCTTCGTCGGCACTTGGAGCAGGGCGGACAGCGTTCATCATCTGGGTTGCTGCATCATCGTAATGCCCGTCGTCCTCTTGGTCATAATCGGGAATTGCGGGAGTAGCGGAAGGCTCGTATACAGGTGCGTCCTCTTCTTCTTCTTCCTCTCCGTATATTACAGGCTCGTCTGGCTCGGGCTGACGTTCCTTTTTCTTGCTTTCAAACGAGAACAGTATATCGTTAAGGTTCTTTTCCTTGTCATCGGTTGTTACGGTTTCGCTTACAACGCTTCTGCGGGGAGCAGGGCGCACAGCTTCGGTCTGTGCCTTTGGTGCGGGGTCGGGTTTCTGCGGTTCACTGCCGCTATGTAAAAATGCGGCAAGGCTTTCCACCTCATTATTTTTCTTTTCTTCCAAGCTTACACCTCATTTCAGTTCATATATCTTGTTTTTTCTTCTGTTACAACTATATTTACAGGCAGGTCGTACTCCTCAGTCACGGTTTCCCTGATAAAATCCTCGTAGCAGATACCTACCGAAACACCTGTATAATTTTTAAGGAAACGGTCATAGTATCCGCCTCCGTAGCCTATACGAAAGCCCCTTTCGTCAAACGCCAGGGCAGGAGTGATACAAACGCTTCTTCTGTACTCGGTAATTTCTTCAGTGTCCTTCGGCTCAAGGATACCGTATGCGCCTGTGTCTAAATCCGCAAGGCTGTCGATTGCGTAGAAACGCATTTCTTTACCCTCGCATTTCGGTACGGCAACAGTTTTTCCGCAATTCAGCATTTCTTCGATG
>CAZGRB010000190.1:0-4381 GCA_964527695.1 uncultured Ruminiclostridium sp. | reverse complement strand
TCTGCTTATTATAGGCATTGAAGCACTGACGCTTGATATACACGGGATTGGTTCCCGAAAGTGTATAAAGCACATCATCTTCGTCATCACCGACAGAAGTAAACGAGGAGCTGTCAGAAAAATTATTGAAATCTATCTGACTTGCGACATTGACATTGACACCTGTAATCAGTTCATCAAACTGCTCACGGTAAGGCGCATATTCAAGCTTAGGCATAAATGCTGCACCAGCAGTTATAACCGCAATAAACAAAGCAATCGCCACGTACCTGTTTTTGCCACGGAAAACGGTATTTCCCGCCTGATTTGTGATTATAAGCAGGAAAAACAGTGTTATAATAAGGATTGTGAACAATACGGGTATATCCGTAAAGCTTTTGGCAAAAAGCGAAAACGGACACATACAGATGAGAAAAACATATACGGGGCGAAAGCGTACTCTTGTAAAATAATACATTGAATCGCCCAGCACAAAACCTATCATTACCAATAAAGCAAGAATATTTCCCGTATAGACTTCGGGAAATTTTGACGGCTCGAAAAACCATTGCATCGTATCCATATAGCTTGTTTCCAACAGCATTTCACCAACAAGAATTGAAGCCGCCATCATGACAAACACTATCGCTGTGGTAAGCCAGTTTTTTTTCAGCTTCTGAAGAAAATCAAGCAATGTCACAAGCAATGTGAAATAAATAAAGCTGACTACGGTAAGTCCGATAAAAATGCTGTTATCGCCGCAGGCATAGATATAAATAACGGAACTGAAAAGAACAGTAAGCAGCAATATAGGAACACTGCATTTTTTGGCAAAATCCGTAAGACGCTTAAAAAAATCCATAACTGCGCCTCCTATTCCGAAAAGCGGACATTGCCGCTTTCAAAAAAAATTCTGCGCACTCTGCCGTCTGTTGTTTCGCCGCCGCACACTGCCAGCTGGCAATCTGCGCCCTCGGACGAAAGCCTGTTCATAAAAGCAGAAAGCTTCGCATCACAGACAGGCGCAAAAATAACCGCACGTTCATCCGCAGGAACCTCGGGGATTTTTCTTTTACGGAGTGCATCACGCTCTGCCGCTGTAAGCCCTGCTTTCAACGGAAATATATTATAGGCAGTCATATCATATCTGAACTGTTGAAGGTCTCCGAGATTATTTATCGGCATTTCAAGCCATCTGTCGTCAATAAAAACAATTACCCTTACGGGAAGCTCGGCTTTGGCAAAATTCATTATAAGTCCGAGCATTGCCTCTGCCGCAAGCTGTGACTCGGCAAAATAGAAATTATCAAAGGCAAGGGCGAAAACCTGCTCTGCATTTCCTGTTCCCTCAAGCTTCCGCACCAGCAATTCTCCTCTTTTTGCGGAAAGCTTCCAGTTTATAAGCTTAAGATTATCCCCCGGGAAATACTGTCTGTGTTCATATCCGGGCGTGCCGCAGATTGAATCGGCGGATCTTGTGGTTTCCTCACTGTCATCAAAGGCTACTGCATCAGCAAGACTTCGTGCAAAGCTGTCCTTTCCGCTTACATCGGGAATATCGGGATAAATCCTGACGCTTTGCATAAGATTACGGTCAATTATTTCATAACAGAAAATGCCCAGATAATCAGAGACAACTACTTTTTCAACACCTGTTCTGCCGCTTCCGAAAAATGTTGCTCTGAAGGACTTTTCAACAATTTCCTCGTCGTGACCGAAAATTACAATTGAATTTATCTCATTCGTCTCGGAATACAGTAACGGACAATCAGAAAAAACAAATTTAATCATTGATGTAGGGAGAAAACCCTTCTTCCCCAGAACAAGCTCCACGTTAAGAATGTCTCCCTTGTTAAGAACATCCTCGCTGAGTTTCAGGGAATACGAAAGCTTTGCTTTTGTCCATAAAAAGATGCCGAAGGAAATGATTAACGCCGCAGAAGTAACAATAATCAGATATGTTCCGCCCGGACCGTCAAGGAACAGCATGAAAAGCACGGAAACTATCATAATGAAAATGTATGCGGCAAGGTTTTTTATATTGATTTTCATGTTCAGTTCACCGCAGGAACGGGCACCTCTGCAAGAATTGCCGCCATTGCCTTTTCGGGAACGGCATGAACACTTTTGCCCTTTGGTGAAAGTATAAGACGATGCGCAAGAACATCAACTGCAAGACTTTTTACATCATCGGGAACTACATAGCTTCTTCCGTTTATGAGAGCAAGCGCCTTTGAAGCGGTGTGCAGAGCGATGCTGCCTCTCGGACTTGCACCAAGAACAGTAAATTCGCTTTCACGGGTTGCAGAAACGATATCAATTATATATTCCTTCACCGAAGGATGGACGTTTACACGCTGTGCCTCTTCCCTGAGCGAAACGATATCTTCAAGGGATATAACTGCTGAAAGAGCAGCTCTTTTTTCTCCGCCTATATCAAGAATTTCCATTTCTTCAGCTGCCGCAGGATAGCCTATGGAGAGCTTCATAATAAATCGGTCCATCTGTGCTTCGGGAAGATGATATGTTCCGTAGGTTTCAACGGGATTCTGCGTTGCAAGCGCCATAAAGGGCACAGGAAGCCTGTGGGTAACGCCGTCAACACTGACCTGAAGTTCCTCCATTATTTCAAGCAGCGCCGACTGTGCCTTAGGAGAAGCGCGGTTGATTTCATCGGCAAGAAGAAAGTTGCACATTGCCGCTCCGCTTCTGTACTCGGTTTCACCCGTTTTCTGATTAATCATGGTAAAACCCGTAATATCAGAAGGCATAAGGTCGGGAGTAAACTGTATACGGTTGCATTTTCCGTTTACACTTGCAGACAAGGCGGAAACAAGACGGGTCTTTCCTACACCCGGAACGTCCTCAATAAGCACATGACCGCCCGATAAAAGCGCTGCAATAAGCTTTATTATTACCTCACGCTTACCGATGATTGCTTTTTCTATATTATCCGCTAAAAGCTGTACCTTATCATTCATCAGATTTCTTCTCCTTCTCGTAGAAATGCTTTATAATATCCTTTCGGGTCACAATTCCGATAAAGATATTCCTGTCATCGGTTACAGGCACAAAGTTCTGCTCCATAATCTTAAGCAGAAGGTCATCAATTTTTGTATCTACTTTCACTGCAGAATCACGTACCCCGCGCATAATATCTGTAAGCTTTATCTTTTCCAGTTTTTTGAGACTACATTCCTTATCGTCAACAAGTGCCCATAAAAAATCGCCTTCGCTGACCGTGCCTATGTATTCTCCCTTAGAATTTATCACAGGAATTGCAGTATAACCGTGTGCACGCATTTTCTCAAGTCCCTGTCGTGCGGTGCAGTCTGAAACCAGATACGCTACCATAGACTTCGGATGAAGAAGAAATAAAAGATTCATGTTTTTTCCTTTCCCGCTATGCTTAATCGCACAGGCTTTTCTTTAATATATATCTTGAACCGAAAAGAACATTGCATACAGCGGCGAGATGCTCTTCAACGGGAATTACCATTCCGTCGCTGTACCATTTTTTAATAATCCCCAGAACACCCGAAATAACGAAATGAATTATATATTCTCTGGTCACATCATCTATTTCAGAATGTGTAAGCAACCCTTCCTCAAGATTAATATGCATTTTTTCCTTTATCGCCTGCTCAAAACGGAGGTCGCCACGGTCGCTCAGGAGAATAAAGGGCTTGTATTCACAGCGTTCAAAGATTTCTATTGCCGCTGTTGTAACCGCAGAGAGGTCATTATGTGAAATATCGTTGCTGAAAATTTCTGAATATCGTTCCGACTCCTGTTCAATGACCTTGAGCAGGTCATTTTCTATATTTTCCAGAACATCATACACGTCCTTGAAATAAAGATAAAAGGTGCCTCTGTTGTATCCTGCAATATCAGTAATTTCACGCACCGATATCTTTTCTACGGGCTTTGTCTGATAAAGCTTCCAGAATGCGTCCATCAGGTTTTTTCTTGTTGTTTCAGTTATATGGGGTCTTTTCGCCATGGAATATCCTTTCCAGTTGTTGACAATGCTGATATATATAGATTATAGCACACTTTGCTATACACTTCAAGTAAATTCATGAAAAAAATTCAACAACTGTCAAATTTTAACATCCTCAGCATATTTGTATATTGATTAATATTATTAATTATGGTATAATGGCATTTGTGAAATTTTAAACAGACATACAGCGGTACAGATTATCCGCAAAGAACTGGAGGCACATTTTGTTAAGTTTAAAGAATATCGTCAAGAACTATAAAATGGGCGATACTGAAGTAAAGGCGCTTAAAGGCGTAAGCATTGACTTCAGGGAAAATGAATTCGTTTCCATTTTGGGTCAGTCGGGCTGCGGCAAAACTACCCTGCTCAATATCATCGGCGGTCTTGACCGCTATG
>CAZGRB010000189.1:0-4403 GCA_964527695.1 uncultured Ruminiclostridium sp. | reverse complement strand
AGAATTTGTAGGTGAATTTCTATGAAAAGAGAACTTGGAATAGCACGTTGTGGACTTGCCTGTTGTTTGTGTTCTGAAAACATAAAATGTAATGGTTGTAATTCAGGAGAATGTCCCGACAACGATTGGTGTGAGAATAAGAAATGCTCACAGGAAAAAGGAATAGCACATTGTTATGAATGTAAAGAAGAGTGTAAAAAAGGTTTGTTGAGTAAAATAAAGCCTTATACATTCAGCATATTTGCCAAAAGGTATGGTGAAGAACATCTTTTAGATTGTCTTGAAAAAAATGAACAGAGGGGTGTGGTGTATCATCGAGAAGGAATCAATGGCGATTATGATTATTTCGATGATATTGACCAACTGATTTCTTTTATACAGACAGGCAAACGTTAAATTCCAATTTATCGATTAAACAACAAACAAAATCCAGAGAAGAAAATTAATTCTTCTCTGGATTTACTTCTTTATGACTATTTCACATAAGCTTCAGGGATTTTTTTAGTTCTGATTTGTTATGCGGCGGAGTTCGTCGGTTGAGGTTGTGATTTCCTCTGCAACGGATTCAATGGTTTCACCTGTACGGTTTGTTTCGTTGAGATGCTCCTCAACTTCTTCCATAACCTTTGTAAGCTCTGTTACCATTTCCTCAATATCATCGGCAATCTTCATAACCTTTGCGGTTTCGCCCTTTACAATCTGGTCGTTTTCTTCTACCGTCTTGGTAGTAGCCTTTGTATTTGCGGCAAGGGTACGGATTTCGCCTGCAACAACCTGGAAGGTCTTGCCTGCCATACCTGCTCTTGCGGCTTCGACAGAAGCGTTGAGCGAAAGGATATGAGTCTGCTCGGTAATTGTCCGGATAGAGTCGGCCATCTTATTATACAGGTTATTTACGTGAATGATACCCTTTACAGCTTCCTGAATCTCAGCACACTTGCTGTGAAGGAGGTCAAGCTTCTGTTCAACGGCAATCATGGAGCCCTTGTTGCCCTCGCACTGCTCGCTGATACGGTTGGTATTATCACGGATAAGATTGATATCGCCCATGATATCATCAATAACGCCGATAATCATATTGTTCTGAGCTCTTACTGCATCGCCTGCCGCAATAGCCTGCTGTGTGGCAATACCCGACTGACGAGCGGTAAACTGATGACAGTTCTGAGTAACGTTGATACCCTTTGCGATAGCATTTGCCATCTGTTCACAGGATTCATAACCGCAGGCACCGCAATTGAAATGCTGTTCAGCCTTGGTGGTCTTGAGAAGCGCCGCAAAGGCATTCTTCAAATCCTGCTCGGTGATCTGTAATTTTTCAATCTTCTTGGGGGTATATTTTCTTATGAAGTCTTCAAGCTTCAGCTTCTTGTCAAAAATTTCAAACTGCTTGTCTGTCTTCTTTTTGAAGCTTACGGCAGTCTGCTTTTCACGTGCCTCAAAGCTCTTTGAAGAAAGTCTGTCTGCTGCGGAAAGGAAACGGAACATATCCTTTTCATCAAAGTTTGTACCGGGGCCTGAAATACAGCCGTTTGCACAGCTGAGTACGTCAAATACTGCAGGTCTTTCATTTTCCTTGGCGTTATAATAGCAGTCAAGAGCTTCATATACGTGAGGAACGCCCTCGCAGTTTCTTACGGAAAGTCCGGGTTCTGCATGGAGGAGGCATTCCTTGAGTCCGCCGGGCTTGGGGTAAATGCTTCCGCAGTAGCAATCGGGGTTATCGAACTTGAACGCAGCTGCCTTGTCGAAGTTGGGGTAATGCTTGCGGATATATTCGGCAAAACGCTTGAATGTAACATTGTACTGGATGAGACCTGTCTCTTCAAATTCAAATCTCTTTGCAATACAAGGAGAAATGCAGGCAATGTCGCCTGTGATATTCATATACTTGCGCAGATAGACTGCTGTGCAGGCAATAGGAGAATGAACAGGGGAAAGGGACGGAATAAGGTCGTGGCGATGCTTTAAAACATATTCGGTAAGAGCAGCGCAGGGCTGAGAAACTATTTTTCTCACTACCTTTTCTCTTACAGCCTTTAAATGCATATATGTACAGATGTCGGCGCCGAAGGAAACGTCATAAATAAGCTTTACATTAAGTTCGTTTTTCAGGAATGCAAGCATTGCGTCAGCGTCAGGCTCTGTAAGACGGAAAGCAGGTGCCACAACAACGGTGATATTTACTCTGCCCTTGAGAGCTGCAAAGAATCTGTCGGTGTCATCCTCATAGACACGGGCGCCGTGTTCGCACTTCTTTACGCATTCGCCGCAGCTTATGCACTTATCCTTATTGATGTTTACAATGGAATGAATACCATCCTCTGCAAGATACGCCTCATTGGCATCCTCAACGGGACAGGCTCTTATGCAGGCATTACAACCTACGCACTTATCCTTATCAATAGATACAAACATAACAGACCTCACTTGTCTTTTTTATTTTACACGTATCTCTCCCTGATACGATTTTTATATATCTATACATATTAATTATATCAGCTTGCTATATTATTGTCAATAGAAATACTGTAATTTTGCCAAAATTTATCCATTTCTGACAAATGAAACTTAACAGAATGCACTATTCCTACAAATGTGAAGCAAAAAATAAAAAAAGCGGTGCAATGCACCGCTTTTCTTGTAGCTGAATAAGTAGAACTTACTTGAGTTCAACAGTAGCGCCGGCTGCTTCGAGCTTAGCCTTGATTTCTTCAGCTTCTGCCTTAGCAACGCCTTCCTTAAGAGCCTTAGGAGCTGCTTCAACGAGTTCCTTGGATTCCTTAAGACCAAGACCGCAGATATCCTTAACTGCCTTGATAACGTCCATCTTCTTTTCGCCGAAGGAAGCAAGAATTACGTCGAATTCTGTCTTTTCTTCAGCAGCAGCTGCGCCAGCACCGCCTGCAACAGGACCAGCAGCTACCATAGCAGCAGCGGATACGCCGAATTCTTCTTCTAATGCCTTTACTAAATCGTTGAGTTCTAATACTGTTAATTCCTTAACGCTTTCTACTAAAGCTAAAACCTTTTCTGAAGCCATTTTAATGTTCCTCCATATTCAAAATTTGTTGATTGTTTATGCAGCCTTATGCTGCCGTTTTGCATAAATTATGCAACCTCTTCGCTTTCCTTCTTCTTTGCAATTTCGCTTGCTGCGATTGCAAGTCTCTGCATAGGAGACTGGAGCATAAAGAGAAGCTTGGAAACGAGTGTTTCCTTGCTGGGAAGCTTTGCGTATTCTTCTACAACAGATGTAGGAATTGCTTCCTTACCGATAAAGCCTACCTTGATAGCGAATGCGCCCTTGGAAGCTTCAACCTGCTTGAAGAGAATCTTAGGAGCAGAGATGATGTCATCTTCGTGAATAGCGATAGCTGTTGTACCCTCGAGATGTTCATCAAGACCTGTGATACCTGCCTTTTCGGCAGCTCTCTTTAAAAGGGTGTTCTTTACTACAAAGTATTCAACGCCTGCTTCTCTGAGCTCCTTACGAAGTACGGTATCTTCAGCAACTGTGATTCCGCGGTAGTCAACGATAACGCCGCCTGCTGCCTTTTCAAGCTTTGCTGCGAGTTCGTCAACGTACTGCTGCTTAGCCTGTAAAATCTTCTCGCTTGCCATTAGTTTTCCTCCTTGTAAAATTTTAGCTGTTACTAAGCAGGAAATATAAAAAATCCCGCCGCTAAAGACGGCAGGACGATAATTTCATATCTTCCCATTCCTCGGCAGGCGGTAAAAACCGTTAGTGCATAAAGCAACCTGCTGTCTTTAGAACAGCTTGATTATTATATCATATAAAATAAAGGTTGTCAAGGGTTTTTAAAAACTTTTTATGAAAAATTTTTAAAATGAATAATTAATAGTGAAAGAAGAAAGATTAAGGCGCCCACTTTGCAGACAAATTTTATAATCGCGGCAAAACCGCTCCTTAATCCTTCAACATTCATTTTTCATCATTCACCGAAACCGCATTATATGCGTTTTACGCCATAAGCTCACAAACCTTATTGCAGTAATCAACAGGGTCATCGATATTCATACCCTCGATAAGCATAGCCTGGGTAAAGAGAATTTCAGCATAAACGCCGAGCTTTTCCTTGTCGTTGTCGCAGAGGAAGCGGAGCTTTTCAAAAATAGCGTGGTTGGCGTTGATTTCAAGCACCTTGTCTGCCTTGGGCTTATTCTGTCCCGCGTCGGGCATACTTCCGAGAATTTTCTCCATTTCAAGGGAGAATGCGCCGTCGCTGGTGAGGCATACGGGATGTGAACGGAGACGGGACGAAAGTCTTACATCGGCAACCTTATCTCCGAGAGCCTTTTTCATTTCCTCAAGAAGGTCGCGGTTCTGTTCGAGTGCTTCCTTCTTCTTCGCTTTTTCCTCCTCGGTTTCGAAGTCAACA
>CAZGRB010000188.1:0-4407 GCA_964527695.1 uncultured Ruminiclostridium sp. | reverse complement strand
TATTCTATTATTTTGAGAGCTGTTTTTTCACCGATGCCTTCAAGGGTAATCAGTTCTTCGAGAGTTGCGGTATTCAGGTTTACAATCATACTGTCAGGCACGATTTCCTTGACAATTACCTGTGTCGGCGGCTCATATGGTGTTCCTTCGGTAAAGGCAAAATTCATATTGATGCGCTTGAATACAGCCAACAGGAGGGTAAGCGTTATAAAAATAACTGTTATGAACAGGGATATTATTTTTCTCATAAAAACACTGCAGAATCTTGCTTTGCGCAGTTTAAGCATAATAATCCCCCCTTGGTTCAATTATAAAATAAAAATATGCTGTTGTCAACCTGACAATATGATATATATTGATAAAATTCAGTTATTTTTTGGTGAAATTTAAATAAAAGTCTTGATTTAAACGCTTTTTTATTGTATAATAAGTTATATATCTATGTTGGGGGTTGTTATGAAAAGAATTGTTTCGTTTTTTCTTGCTTTTGCGCTTGTAATATGCGGATTACCATTGACAGATATAAAATCCGGTGCTGTTGAGGAACGGCTTTTTTCAGAATATCTTATGGAAATGGTTGATCAGTTCAAGACTAAAATTGATATTTCTGCTTTTGTTATCGAAAATGACTGGGATCTTGATGACATCAAGCTTCAGCTCAGATATTTCTACCTGTCGGAACCGGGCCTTTTCTATGTTGACAGAGAATTTGCTGTCCAGTATTCTAAGGATTTTTCCAAGGTAGTTCTTACACTGGATTATATATATTCAGAGTCTGAAGCTGAAAGAATGATGAAGGAAATGAAGAAGGCGGGCCTCAAGGCTATTGCCGGCATAACCGATGATATGACTGATTATGAAAAAGCCCTTGTTGTTCATGATTACATAATTCTGAACTGCAGCTATGACCATAATGAAGAAAATTACAGTTCATATGATTGTCTTGTAAAGAAATCAGCGGTTTGTCAGGGATATTCTCTTGCATTCATGTATGTGATGCGTGATCTTCTGGGATTTGATTGCACGGTTGTGTTTACCGATACTCAGAATCATTCATGGAATGCGCTTAAAATCGGAAAAAGCTGGTATCATGTCGATTTAACTGCTGACGATCCGACATTTACCACTTACAGCGGAAAAGCATACGACGGCGGCGGAGAGGTGCTTCATGAGAATTTTCTTCTGAGCGACACCGGTATTTATAATTCATCTCCGCTTCACCGTGACTGGTATGCAATGGACGTTGTAAGCGCAAAGAATACACGATATGATGACTATTTCTGGCGTAAATCTTCATCTGCGTTGTTTAAAGTAAACGGATTATGGTATTATTCCGTTATCGATGAAGATTCTCCCGGACTCAATTACAGCGGCGGAAGTAATGATGTATACACGAAAATATGTACTTTTGATCCTGAAACAGGTAAAAAGAAAACAATTAAAACAGTAAATTGTGTCTGGAGCGTATACCGTGACCCTGATACAGGTGATAAGCTTGACGGTGAGTATTGGTATACGAAAAGCTTTCTGAAGCTTGTAGCTATCGGGAATAAAGTATATTACAACACCAATGAGGCTGTTTACAGCATTGACACAAGAAACGGCAAAATTAAAAAGGTCTACACATTAAATAAGGATAGTATGCAGATTTACTCACTTGTACCTTACGGCAGTGTGCGTTTCCGTGTTATCTATAAAAAGGATTTATCTTATCCGAATAAATATATTACTATAAGAATAAAATGATTGAGGTAAAATATGCCGGTTGAAGAAATAAAAAATTTTGAAAACAGTATGGATCTTGAAAGACTTTATTCAGTCGTTGCACTTTCCGCAGATATGATTTTTGAATATCTTCCGAATGATGAAATTTTCCGCTTTTTTAAACGTGACCATCTTGTTTTTTCGGAAATGATGTCTCTTAATAACGATTTTGAGCAGTTCTTCAAAGAAAATAACGTTGTTTTTGTTGATGATATTGATACGTTTGAACGTCTTTGTGACAATATCAGAAGCGGAATTGACAGAGCAAACTTTGAAATCCGATTCAGGAAAAACACAGATGATGAGTACTACTGGTACAGGATAAAAATGCACACTCTTCGGGATGAAGACGGACATTTTAAAAAAATTATCGGCAAGTTTGAAAATATAAGCGATATAAAGAATGCGGAAATGCGGCTTATCGACAAGGCTGAACGTGACCCTCTGACAAGAGTGTACAATAAATCCACAACCAAAAAGCTTATCAAGAATTATCTGCGTACTGATACAAAGGATACATATGATGCTTTTATAATAATAGATGTTGACGATTTCAAAAAGATCAATGATACTCTCGGGCATCTTTTCGGAGACAGCATACTTGCCGATTTGTCACAGGAAATGCAGGACTTGTTCCGTTCCAATGATGTGGTAGGCAGAATCGGCGGTGATGAATTTATCGTATTTCTGAGAGGTATGAAGCAGAAAAGCCATATTGAAGGCAAGGCGAATGACATATGCAAGATTTTTGATTTGCTGTATTCCGGTGATGACGGTGCCAAAATAACGGGAAGTCTCGGAATTGCGCTTTTTCCTCAGGACGGCGATACTTTTGATGAACTTTACCGCAAGGCTGACCTTGCGCTTTATGCGTCCAAAAGAGCAGGCAAGAGCTGTTATACATTTTATAGTGCAGAAAGCGAGGAAGCGTCCGGTATGTCGCTTCTGCCCAGAGTTGAACAGTACAGCAGAAATAAGAATTTCCTTTGTGCAAATGCCGAGTTTGATTCGTATATTATTAATTCTGCGTTTGAAATTACTGAAGCAGGTGAAAGGGAAAACGAGCTTTACGACATTCTTTACAAGGCGGGAAAACATTTCAATGTCAGCCGCATCAGTGTGTATGAGTACAATGAACAGCTTAACCGTCTTGAAGTAAGGGAGCAGTGGAACAGCAAGTTCGGATCCAATACAAGCTGTCTCAGTATTCCTTATACATCCAGGGATGCTGTTGCTGCACGTGCTTATTTTGATGATAACAATATATTTGTTGCTGATCTGAAAAGGGATAAGCTTTTACCGTTTGAGCGTTTTCTCAATGAGCAGGATGTGAAATCCTGTATTGCCTGCGGCAGATTCGCAGATGGCAAGCTTCGTGGCTTTGTATGCTTTGAGGAATGTGTTTCTCCCAAACCCTGGTCAATTGAAGAAGCAAAAACAGCCATCGCAGTTACAAAATTAGCATTTTCATTATATCTTTAAAACTAAACAGCTGCCATAAAAATATGGCAGCTGTTTGACTGCTTGATATAATAAATAAAAAACCGTTCATACATAAGTATGAACGGTTTTTTGGCACGCCAGGAGGGATTCGAACCCCCGACCCTCTGGTTCGTAGCCAGATACTCTATCCAGCTGAGCTACTGGCGCATAAATCTTAACTTGGTGTCAATCGACTAATATAGTATATCACAATAGGATTGTTTTGTCAATAGTTTTGGAAAAATATTTTTTTAAATTATTATTTCTTTATTGATTACAGTACTTGATTTCTCTTTTTCTATGTGATATAATTGACTTTAGTTTATCCCGTTTATATATAAAAACATAAACGGAAGAAAGGAGCCTTTTTATGCCTATAAATATTCCTGCAGGTTTACCTGCATACAATACACTTGTCAGCGAGAATATATTTGTAATGTCTGATGATAAGGCTATGACACAGGATATCCGTCCTCTTCGTGTAGCCATTTTCAACCTGATGCCCACAAAGATTGAAACAGAGACACAGCTCCTTCGTCTGCTCAGTAACACACCCTTACAGGTTGATGTCACACTTCTCCGTACTGCAACGCATATTTCAAAAAATACGGCTGCGGAGCATCTTGATACTTTTTACAAAACCTTTGACGAAATCGAGCACGAGTTCTTTGATGCGCTTATTATCACAGGTGCTCCTGTTGAACTGTACGATTTTGAAGATGTAACATACTGGGATGAGCTTTGCGGCATTATGGAATGGTCAAAGTCCCACGCTTTTTCTACAATTCACATCTGCTGGGGAGCTTTTGCAGGACTATATTATCACTACGGAATAAAGAAATATACTCTTGAACAGAAAATGTTCGGTGTTTTTCCCCACAGGGTTAATGCAATAAATCATCCTTTACTCAAGGGCTTTGATGATGTGTTCTATGCACCGCATTCCCGTCATTCCGAAGTTAAGATTGAGGATATTGAAAATCACCCGAAGCTTACTCTGCTTGCTTATTCAGATATTGCAGGTGCATATATAGCCGCCGACAGAACCAATCGTCAGATTTTTATAACAGGTCAAGGGGAATACGACAGGGATACGCTGAAAAAAGAGTACTTAAGGGAGGTTGAAAAGGGGCTGGATAATGTTCCGCTTCCTTGTAATTA
>CAZGRB010000187.1:0-4416 GCA_964527695.1 uncultured Ruminiclostridium sp. | reverse complement strand
GAGGCAGCTCGTCAACCGCACGCTCACGGCGGTATGCGCTTTCGATATTGGGAATTACAACCGACTGCATAAATCGGCTTATAAAGGTGGATTTTCCCGAACGGACAGGGCCTACTACACCGATATAGATATTGCCGTCTGTCCTCTTGGCAATATCGTGGTAAATAGAATTGTTCATACGTTCCTCCTCAGACAATGGGAATCAGCAGCATACACGGCGCTGAGAGCTGTTCTTCTTCCAGTTCGTTTTCTGCGGTAACAGCAGAAACAGCCGAATTGTACCGCTTGGCAATATCCCAGATTTTTTCGCCCTTTTCCGCATAATAAAGCTTTAAGGCATAGTCGCTGTCCTTTTTCAGGGGTTTATCCTCCATAATGCTGATTTCACCCACTGCATTCACGGTAAGCACCTTGTATACAAGACCCTGCACCGACAGCTGAATCTGAACGTCGGCAGAGTGGTCGCCTGAAATGGAGTAGCTGACATTGCTTACGGCAGCAGCCAGGTCGGCGGTATAGGTTCCGCCTCCGCTTTCGCCGCTGATTTCAATTTCAAATGCCTCGCTCTTTTCAGTGAACAGAGGGCGGTTGTCGCTGTCCCTGCCGAAAAGCCAGATATTCATCTGTCCGCCCATTGTCATTTTTCCGTTTTCTTCGTTACAGCGGAAGGTACATCCTGTAAGGTCGCATTTGCAGTCATATACCTCTGCTAAAATGCCGTCAGAGTATTCGATAACAGATTTGAGACCGTGCTGCGACATAATGCAGTAAGGAGCCTGTTCAAGCTTTACGGGGTTCTTTGTGAAGCTGCATTCGTATCCTGTGGAATACACATCGGTAACAGGGGAGACAGTGACCTCCTTATAGGCGTTTACCTTGCTGTCAACGGTGATTTCACATCCAAGAAGCCTGCTTTCGCCGTCATCTCCCTGCTTTATTTCAAGGGAGCAGTCAAGAACGTTCAGGGAAGCAAAGCAGGTGTGTGAGTCAGTGATTCCGTCTACATCCATAATCTGACTCAGAGGAACTACCGCCTCCATTACCTCGGTCTCTGTGCCTTCGCCTGCCCTTGCAAGGTACAATGCGCGCAGCTTTGCCTCTCCCTTGATAACTACCTTATCTGCAATTATTTTTGTATCGGTGACCGCCGCATTGCAGCTTACGGAGAGTATAGCGGAAATTCCGCCCCCTGCGCCTGTTTCGATATCTTCACGGGCAATATACTGACGCTCGGCATAAAGACGGCAGCCGCAGTAGGAAATCTCCTCATGCTTTGCCTGAATACCCATTCCGTCTGCGTTTGTAAGAATACCGCCCTCAGTACAGCCTGTAACCCGTACCTTACAGCTTACTGCGCCTCTTACATCAATTCTTCTTCCGCTTACCGCACGGCAGTTGCAGTAGTCTGCCTTCTGGAAAAGTGTTACCGCAGGCTTTTCGGCTGCCTTTGCAAGCTCAATTGTCCTTGAGTAGGTAAACCGCTGTTCCACGCAGTTGATACCGGTGCTGTTCTCGGAGAGATACAGCACCTTTATGTACACGACTCCGTCAAGGAACAGCTGTGTTCCCGAAACACTGTAAGATACGATGCCCGGGGTAAGGGTACATTTGAGTATCTTGAAAATGTCGGGGTAATAATCGGGCAGAACATAGTCGAATTCAACGCCCTGTTCTGCCTGCCCGTCACATACCGTTTCGGTAAGATAAACAGGCTCTTTATCAAGTAACAGTTTCATAACGTAACCTCCGTTTTGATTTTTCAAGAAATTATATTCACGCTATGTACGGGTTATGACAAGCAATAAAAAACATTGGGGACGTTTTTTATTGAATAGTGAATAATGAATAGTGAATAGTTAAGGTATCGCCTGACGGCGATATATTTAAAGCCTTCCCCTCGGGGGGGAGGTGTCACGCTTTGCGTGACGGATGAGGGGTTAAGAGTACCTGTTCTAATGAGTGATTGCGGCATTTTTTAAATCCGTGCCCGAAGGGCACTCCGCAACTCTTCACCATTCACTTTTAGTTCTTCACTTCAACTTCCGGTAACCCTTTTTTGATATATCCGCACAAAAAAGCCTCAATTTTTTGGTTTTTGTTGACAAAAACGCTTTAATGTGATAGAATTATCTTGATTATTTTAAGAAAGAGATATATTTTGACATAAAGGGGGCGGGCGTTTTTGGAACTTTCAACCTATCTGTTCATAGTGCTGTTTACGGCGGTTTTACTGGCGGCATTCGGATTATGGCGGAGTATGCAGCGTGAAAAGCGGAAGAATGAACGGCTTTCTGCGTTGATAAATACAGGTCAGATATATGCAGTCACATGGTCAACGGATTTCAGGCGGATTGAAGTCAATGATGCACTTTCGGCGTTTCTTAAGGAAACAGGAATGAAAGCGGATGAAGCATTCTTAAAGCGTCTTTTTCTTGATGACGCTTCAATCGGAACAACAGGCGGAGTCCTGCTCATGGGCGCAATGGTAAAGACGGGCAGAAAAACATCATTTACTATGCCCGACGGAAGTGAGAAGCATATATTATGGAAAAGCAGGATTGTAGGCGCACAGGAAGCGTGCACTGTTGTCGCTTCAACCGGCACCGACATTACCGAGAAGATAATGCTCACTGCTGAGCTTGAACGTATCCGCCACAGACACGCTGCCGTAAACGAGGGCCTGAAGGTTGCCTCGGAGAGTGCGGATTTCGGTATTCTTACAATACGTCACGCAAATCACGGTTATGTGATTGAAATTTCCCCCAAAGGGCTTTCAATGCTCGGAATGAATGAGGAAAGCTTTGTAGAATTCAATGATAAGCTTTTACCCGAGGACAGGGATGTTTTCTCCGATACTGTAAACAGGCTTTTCAGGGGCGAAACGGCCGGCACCGACCTTGGCGTCAATATACGTATTTCCGAGAGTGCTGTTCATCGTTTTGTTTTTCATTTCAGGACAGTAAGAAGTGCCGCCGACGACCTTTTCCGCATTACTGCGGCATTTGTTGACACCTCTGAGGAGCGCAGACATTTCCTTTCACATATGACGGAGAACCATGACCCTGTTACAGGCTTCTTAAAGCGTAATTGCTTTATTTCCGAATCGGCGGATTATCTGAGTGAATCTGTTTCGGAAGAGCTGGACGTTGCAGTAATAAGCATAAAAATTGACAATTTCCGTAAGATTTCCACACTCCTCGGCACGGATACAGCTGAAAAGCTTCTTCAGGTTTACGCACGGGGTATGGAGAAATGCAGTGCAAAGCCTTCTCTTTTCGGCAAGATGTCTATTGATACCTTCGGCGGAATTATCCCTTGCGAAAACAAGGAAACTGCCGAGCGGTTCGTGAAGAATCTGGGTCTTTACATTGAAAATGCCTGCAACGGTAAAATGCTGCCCGAAATCCTTACGGGGCAGTCAGGCTTTACCGCAGGTATCTGTCTTTATGATAAAGAGGACGATATCATCTCCGCTTATGATAAAGCGGAGCTGTCCCTCATTGCGGATTTCTCTGAAAACGGCGGCATCTGCCGTTTCTTCAGCGATGAGATTGCAATGAAAATATACAACCGTGATATTATTGAACAGGAGCTCCGCAGTGCAGCTTCAAATAACGAGCTTGAGCTTTATTATCAGCCGAAGACTGACTTTGACGGCAGACTTTACGGCGCTGAGGCGCTTATGCGCTGGAATCATCCTCATAACGGTCTGATTTCTCCCGAGGCATTCATTGCAATTGCCGAGGAATGCGGAATTATTACGCAGATTGACGAATGGGGACTTATGCAGGCGTGCAGGCAGGGTAAGATGTGGCAGGAAAAGGGTTATAAGAAAATCCGTATTTCCGTTAATATGTCACAGGACCAGCTTTTCAAGACCGATGTTGTTGCCTCAATCCGAAAGGCATTGGATGAAACAGGTCTTGACCCGTCACAGCTTGAGGTTGAGCTTACCGAGACAATGGCGATGCAGGATATAGACCGCACGGTTGAGATACTTAAGGAAATCCGTGCAATGGGTGTTTTTGTTTCAATGGATGATTTCGGTACAGGCTATTCGTCCCTTTCGGCGCTGAAGATCCTGCCTGTTGATATTCTTAAAATTGACCGCAGTCTTATCTGCGACATCTGTATAAGCACAACTTCCTGCAATATCATCAAGGCTATTGTGGAAATGGGTAAGGCGCTGAATTTAGAGGTGCTTGCCGAGGGTGTTGAAACAGAGGAGCAGAGTGAGATTCTGCGCAGTCTTGGTTGTCACATTGCCCAGGGTTATTTTTACAGCAAGCCCCTTTCGGCACAGGATATGGAAAAAATGCTCTCGGAGCAGTCATAAAAAACAGGACAGCGTAGCTGTCCTGTCAGATTGTCGAAAAAGTTATTTTTCGACAATCTGACAGCCTTCGAGAGGCACAC
>CAZGRB010000186.1:0-4430 GCA_964527695.1 uncultured Ruminiclostridium sp. | reverse complement strand
CTGGGGACTGAACACCCAGTCGGGAGAAATACTTATTTTATCCATTTTTGCCTCCGATAAATAGATTTGCTTTTCTCAATTATACCACACAAAACAGCAAAAAACAACACCCATAAAATTAAGGATGCTGCGATAATATCAAACAGATTAATATACAAATTACTCTTTGCAATAATCAGATTTTAGAATCGAATAACAGACTGCATCAAAAAACTGTCCGTCATATCTTCGGCTACCATTTTCTATCGTAATCTCATACTCAAATCCGCAGTTTTCAAGAACTTTTCTTGACTTGATATTATCAGGATAATGAAAAGCTGATATTAAATCTACATTCATTTCCTCAAACAGATATTTGATTATCCGCTTGACCGCCTCTGTCATATAGCCGTTTCCCCAACAATCCTCCGATAAAACATAATTTATAGCCTTGGCATAAAATTTACCACGATTGTTATCGGGATAAACCCTTACGCTCCCAATTACCTTTCCGCTGCTCTTTAATTCAACCGCCCAGCGCTCATCGCTTTCTATATACTCATTCAATGCCTCAACAGACATATTTATATCCGAATGAGGCTTCCAACCACCCATGAGAACGGAATAGCTTTTCATAACATCAAATAAATCCTCCGCATCGGTTATCCTCCATTTTCTGAGAATAAGCCGTGACGTTTCTAATCTTTCCATTTCAGTCCTCCGCTATTCTTTATTTCTTTCGGGCAACAAAAGTGACTACCTTTGTTTTTAAATCGCTGATTATTTCTCCGCGTGGTATATCGTATTGCTGTTCTGAAACAGTAACTTTGATTGTTTCAAAGTCTGAAAATGTTTCTTTAAGAACAGCCTGCAATTTCTCAGTCTGCAAATTAACCTCAAATTGTGCAGGAATTTCTTTACCTGTTGATTTTTCTGTTTCTTTAACATCGGAGTTTATGACAAGGCATACAATTCCGTTCTTTCGTATACCTCTGTTTATTTCAGACAGCTTACATAAAAATGATTGTTCAGAATCGATATGTTCCAACGCAGAAACAGCTATGACTAAATCATATTTGTTCTCTTTAATACAGTAATTTTCAATAGGTTCGATTACTCCGTTTATGCTTGAAGCAACGCCAAGTTCCTTGGCATTATCATAAAGCTTTTCAATGGCTAAATCCAATATATCCACGCAGTCAATTTTACACGGTATGTTTTTGAAGCTCTGTGCAACGGCAATGCAGTTTCTTCCTACACCGCATCCCAAATCCAGAACATTCAATTCAGAATAATTATTAAAAAAAGGTATAATATCAAGGATTGTTTTTATGGGTTTTCTGAGCCAGCTGCCTTCTTTATATAATTCACTGTTTGAATACATTTCGATATGGGATTGCTTTTCACTTTCCCTTATTTGCTTTAATCTTGTTTCAGAATCCATTAACTTAACTCATTTTGTCTCCGTCAGTTTAAAACTCATCCTCGTCAGCATTTTAACCGTTTCATCATTCACACTACCGTCAAGCGCAGCAGTTACCCAACAGGCTTTATTCATATGATACGCGGAATAAACACCATTTTCGGACAGTATATCACCTATCATAAGAGTATCGCATTTCAGATTTACAATACTGATATCATCATCAGTTATTATCATATCAATACGCAGAACTGAACCGAAATCCGTTTTTTTGAGATTTGAATATAAATAGCTCTGCATTTTCTTTATCAGAAAAGTATGTGCATAAACCTCATAACTAATTATACTCTTATATAGCCGCAAAATCAAGTGGCAGCGGTGTAATTCCTCTTGCTTTTACACAGTGTCAAGTTTAATTTTAGTTTCTGAAGCACTTGCCTTTATCATTCTGCAATATGATTACCGGACGATAACCACGCTGTTCACAGCCGATATTCGCACTGTCATCCCCTAAATCTGCATAGAAAATATCGCCTCTGTTATAAGTAATTATTTTTTCGCAAGCTGTCATCTGCATATTATCACCACCTTTAACCAAACAAAGCACTTATAACCGACGCTACAATTATAAATATCACAACGAGAAGGGCTATCTGAATGCGTCTATTCTTAAGGAGCATGAATGTCTCAGAAAGAATTGTTTTTACCTTGAAAAATATGAAGACCGTCCCTTCTGGGTACAGCGTGAAAAAGCAAAAGAAAAGAAGCTGAAGAGCAAAGAAAAGATGAAAGATTTACAGAACAGGCTGATCGGTATTGAAGAGGAGCTGGAAAAGCTGGTTGAAGCGGCACAGGGTATTGCGGATCGCATGGGTTATCCTATTATAATCACAAGAGTTTCCCGAAAAGCGGACAGCAGCAATGATTACGAATATATAATCAACTACGTTTCCGATGACCGTTATAATGACTGGCATGAGTATTTTGACCTTGTGCTGTTCCTCGGAAAATGTCACGGAGGCAGATACACACTCCGCCACCTGAAGCACCCTAACGGCGAGTATGCTTCTATTGATGACTGGTACAGCAGGAAAAGATAACAGAGTTTTTTCTCTTTCTGTATAACGACAACAATAATCCATAAGAATTAACAAGATAAACATGGTTCCGTAGTTGAAAAAACTATCTAGAAATGCTATAATTTTAATGTGATATGTCTGAAAGGAGAAGCGGTTATGTCACATAAAGGACTTGATTTCAACGGCAACGGTCATGTAAGCCGTACCGAAAGCCACATGACCTATAACATAATCAGAAACGGCGCAAAGAACAGCAGTTCTTCTTCTTCTTCTTCATCATACAGACCGTCGCACAGTTCTTCGGACGGTAGTAATGATAACGCTTCAGGCGTTAAGAAAAAAGGCAGATTCAGAGCGGCTTTCTTAAAATTTATCCTGATACTGATATCTGTTGTTGCGGTATTTTTTATTATAAAACTCATTGCAGATTATTGCGCAGACCTTAAAGCCGATTCCGACTATAGCAAGATAACTGGCTTTATAATATCGGAAGAGTACGATAAGGCGATTGATATAGCGAATAATTATGATGGTTCTGATTTTTATTATCTTGAATGTGTCGCGGAGCTTTTGAAACTGGATAAAGTGTCAGACGGTTTTACGGATTGTTCGAAATTCAGTCTGGAGAGGTTCCAGTCTGAACTGAAATGGGCTCTGATTTGTAAAGGTGATTTTATGTCTTCCTATATTGACAGTCTGAAGGAAAGGGAAAATGAAATTGTAAAAAGATACGAGGACTACCTGGAACAGCCTATACTGGATGAAATAAAAAAGAATCCTCCGTACAGGCTTATGAAAACGAAGTATATAGATAAAACCAGCCTCGGTGAGCCGACAAGCGTGGTAGACATAATGATTGCCGACTATATGGACCCGAAAGATTTTCTTGACCCTGAAGCTGCAAGAGTG
This sequence comes from uncultured Ruminiclostridium sp., assembly GCA_964527695.1. Taxonomy (GTDB): domain Bacteria; phylum Bacillota; class Clostridia; order Oscillospirales; family Ruminococcaceae; genus Ruminiclostridium_E. Next base: position 1,040 of record CAZGRB010000186.1, on the reverse strand, counting down.
GCTCCTGGTAAAATATACACATTCATTGACGGAAGCGATACATATTATGTGCTATGCAGCGAAACACTGGTCATTAAAGTGTCTGTAAATAAAAGATTTGAAAAAAGAACATCCACCAATAAGAACAAGACGAACAGCACAACAGTAACCACTTCCGACGACAGATATGACACATCCCGTTTTCGCCATGCCGAAGATTTCTATGATTTTTATTATTACGATTTCAGAGATTTTGATGAGGCGAAAGATTATTTTGAAGAACACAAAAAATCCTGAAATATATATTTTATATCCTTTCTATGGGACAGAAAACGAGTATAATAGTAATCAAGGAAAACAAAACAACACAATAACGGAGGTACATACCATGTTTTTATTCTGGCTTTTAATCGCACTCGCAATCGGCGTTGGCGAAAACCTCAAAGACAGCTATGACGCTTACAAATATAACCAGTCAGGCGGCTTTTACGCAAGACACCCTGCGTTCAAGCCGAAGCCCTGGGAGCAGGAATATCTTGACAGGAACAAGCGCAAATACAGATAAAATCGTTTTCTCTGTTCCGGACTTTTAAATTAAACCAGCCCTTTATGACTTGTGCATATCGGGTTGGCTTAATTTTTATTCTCACTTCCCTGCTATTCTCAGAAAGTATCTCACACCGATTTTTCCGCCCTGCTATTCTTTTTTAAATAAGCTCGAACAAAAAATACGATTTTATTATGAAGGCAGATAGGTGCTCAGCGAAAAATTCGCCTACTTGAAAATATTTATTGGTTTTGTTTGGATACTCTACAACGTTTTGGTGTGTAAGAACATATTAAAGCAACTCTAAAGTGTTCAGATATGTATAAAAATAGGGATAATTTACATTCAATCTCACACATAACCCGAAAAGTTCACATACCGATTTTTCATTTTAATTTTTACAGCAATGTGTGAGAGATTCAGTGATAACACCGATTTTCAGTTTTCATTTTCAAGCATTTTTCTTAGAAAAAAGCTATGTACGGCTTTCGTGATTTTTGCCTATGTGAGGCTT
>CAZGRB010000185.1:0-4489 GCA_964527695.1 uncultured Ruminiclostridium sp. | reverse complement strand
GCCCAGCATCTCGTCACAGCCCAAGCATTTGCGGAGCGGTATATTCTTTCCCATATTCTTCTCCTTTCAGGTGCGTTGCCGCTTAACCCTCGAAGAAGCCGCTTTCGGGCTTTATGTCAATTTTAAAGCCTGTAAGTCTTGCTGCAAGCTTTGCGTTCTGACCCTTGTTGCCGATAGCGAGAGAGAGCTGATTATCAGGAACGACAACAGAGCAGGCTCTTACTTCCTCATCAGGAATGTCAACACTGATAACATCTGCGGGCTTAAGCGCCTGCTTGATGAATTCTCCGGGGTCGTCACTGTACTTTACAACGTCAATCTTTTCACCCTTGAGTTCTTCGCAGATTTTTGTGATTCTGCTTCTCTGAGGGCCGATACACGCACCGAGAGCGTCAACGTTTTCGTTGTTGCTCATTACGGCAATCTTGCTTCGTGAGCCTGCTTCACGGCTTATGGACTTGATTTCTACCGTACCGTCGCTGATTTCGGGAACTTCAAGCTCAAAGAGACGCTTGATAAGGTCACGCTGTGTTCTCGAAATTCTCAGTGTGGGACGTCTGTCGCTGGAGGATACACCGTAAACAAATACCTTTACAATGTCGCCTGTGCTAAGATTATCGCCGGGGAGCTGGTCGCTCTTGAAGAGTGTTACCTCTGTACCGTTGATGTTTACAACTGCGTTGCCTGTTGTGGGCTCAACCTTTACAACAGTAGCGGAAACCGCTTCGCTCTGCAAGCCGCCCCACTGTTCTACAAGCTGGCTTCTTTCAAATTCCTTGATGCCCTGCTTGATAACCTGCTTCGCAGTCTGCGCCGCAATTCTGCCGAAATTCTTTGTGTCAAGCTTTACCTTTGCCACATCACCGATGTTAAGGCGCTTGTTGATATTTCTTGCAGCTTCAAGGCTGATTTCGTTTGCGTCGTCCTCAACTGTCTCAACGACATTCTTCATAATTGCCACATCGAACTTGCCTTTTGCAATATCAATGTCGAACTGTGTGTTTTCACTGCGGGGATAATCCTTTTTGATTGCAATGACAAGCGCTGTCTGAATCTTTTCAATCAGCATATCGGGCTCGATACCCTTTTCCTTTGCAAGTAATGTCAGCGCTTCAAAAAGCTCCGCTGTTCCCTTAGCCATTTTTCGTATTCCTCCTTAAAATTATAAATCTGAGTTTATCTTGACGCAGTCGGATACGCACATAACCCTGCTTTCTCCGTCAGTTTCAAGAGTGATTTCGTTCTTTTCACGGTCATAAGCACTCAGCACGCCGAAAATGCTTACCTCCTTACCCTTTTCATCACGTACCGTCACACGGATTTTTTCTCCTGTGCAGGCTTCATAATGCTCAGGCTTTCTCAGCTTCTTTGAAAGTCCCGGTGTTCCGATTTCCAGCATATCGATTTTGTCGATATAATCCTGCTTGTCAATAAGCTCGTTCAGCGGACGGGAGATTTCCTCACATTCGTCGCTGTCCATTCCGCCTTCCTTGTCAAACAGAATACGAAGATACCACATTGCACCCTCTTTTTCAAAGCATACATCCCATAAGGTATAGCCTTTTTCTTCAATAACAGGCTTTACCAGCTCATAGGCACGGTCTTCGATTTTTCCGTTCTGGGGCTTTTTGCTGTTATTTCCCGTAATCATCAGTCCTTTCAGCTTAATGCAAATAATTAAGGTCAGGTTTGTCAACCTGACCTTTCTTTTTTATTACAAGTGCATTATATCACGAAAAACACCTTTTGTCAAGGGCAGAATCAGCATTTTTGCAGGCTTTTTGCTAAATTTTTTGCCTGTTTCCCACATATTTTTCACACTACCCCTTGTTTTTTCTTTAAAATAGTAGTATAATAATACGAGGTAGTGCAACGCACTACCTCGTATCAAGTGAATAAAGAAAAGTTAATAGTGAATAATTAGGGAGTCGGGCGAAGCCCGACGGATTTTAAATATCATCGCCACAAGGCGATACCAAAACTATTCATTTTTCATTATTCACTATTCATTTTAAACAGGCCTCCTTAGTTAAATGGATATAACAAACCCCTCCTAAGGGTTAGTTGTGAGTTCGATTCTCGCAGGGGGTGCCACTTAAACAAAACAACAAGAGGAAAAAATTAATTATGAAATTCAGATTTAATCGGAAATACACGCAGATTGCTATTTATGCAGTGATTGTCATTGTATTGAGCGGTTTTCTGCTCATGTCGATGAATGTGATGCCGAATCTGAGCGAGATTGTAAACAAAATCACGTCAGCATTTGCTCCTGTGGTCTGGGGCTGCGTCATTGCTTATCTTTTAAACCCGGGTGTTGATTTCTTCCGCTTCAAGGTGTTTAAAAAAAACAGCGAAAAGGCGGATACCCTGAAGAAGAAAAATTTTATACGAAATGTTTCGGTATTCATTGTATTTCTGCTGGCAGCAGGAGTTGTAACGGGACTTGTATTCCTTATCGTTCCTCAGCTTGGCACAAGCCTGAAAGGTCTTGTGGACAAGTTTGACGTTTATACAAATAACTTCATTGTCTGGTTCAACAATGTATTCGGCGAAAATACACAGCTTTCCGAACTGCTCAGCAACCCTCTGTCACAGATTGAACAGTATATCACTGGGTACTGGGCGGATATTTCAAAATCTCTGGTAAATTTCGGCACAACTCTGGGCGGAAACGTTCTGGGGCTGTTGGTAGGTTTCAAGGATTTCATCATCGGTATAATTTTTGCAATCTATATCCTGGTTTCAAAGGATATGCTGAAATCCCAGGTCAAGAGGCTCTTTTTCGCCTTCTTCAAAAACAGCACCGCAAACAGCATTTTTCATGTAACACGCAGAACAAACGATATTTTCAGCCACTATGTGACCAGCGTGCTTATTGACGCTTTCATTATCGGCTGTACAACCTTTGTTTTTGCTTCGATTGCCAGAATCCCCTATTCGATTGTTATTACCGTAATTGTTGCGGTAACCAATATAATTCCCTTTTTCGGTCCTTTCCTGGGCGGAATCCCCAGCTTTTTCCTTATTCTGCTGGTAGACCCTGCTAAAGCACTGTGGTTCGGTATTTTCATTATCATACTCCAGCAGTGTGACGGTAATATCATCAAGCCTCTCCTCTACGGCGAAACAATGGGGCTGCCCGCTATATGGGTGCTTGTTTCCATTATTATCGGCGGCGGTATCTTCGGACTCCCGGGTATGCTTTTAGGTGTCCCCGTGTTCTCGGTGCTCTATATCCTTACAAAGGAATTTCTCAGCGGCCGCCTTGAAAAGAAGAACCTGCCCAGCGAGGGTCAGCTTTATAACCGTGATGACCTGGACAAGTACGTTGACGGTTATGAGTACACCGATAAAGAACGTGCAGAGGACGAGAAATGGCTGGAAAGCATCGGCACTCCCAAGCGTGAAAAGAAAATAGTATTCCTCAGAAAATTAGAAGATTTGCACAGTAAAAAATCCGATTAAACGGCGAACGCCTGATTAAAACGGTAAAAATAAAAAATACGGAGGTCCTTTATGAAGGAACAGCTTCAGAACATCAAGGAGACAACCCTTGCGGAAATTGCCGCTATAAGCGACGCAAAGGCCCTTGAAGATTTAAGAGTCAAGGTTTTAGGTAAAAAAGGCGAGCTTACCGCTATCTTAAAGCAGATGGGCGGACTTTCCGCAGAGGAAAGACCCGTTATCGGTCAGCTTGCAAACGAAGTGCGCACAGAAATTGAAAAAGCCCTCAGCGATAAGCAGGCTGCACTCAAATCCGCACAGCTTGCTGAGCAGCTGGAGAGCGAATCTGTTGACGTTACAATGCCCGGCGTGCGCTTTGAAGCAGGCAAGCGCCATCCCCTCAATATCGTACTAGAGGATCTGAAATCCATTTTCAGAGGCATGGGATATACTGTTGTAGACGGTCCCGAGGTTGAAGAAACAAAGTATGTTTTCGATATGCTCAACACAGACGAAGGTCACCCTGCCCGTGACCCTCAGGACACATTCTACATAACAGACAAGATTCTGCTCCGTACACAGACTTCTTCCGTTCAAATAAGAACAATGCTTAAGGAAAAGCCCCCTATTGCTATTATCAGCCCCGGACGTGTATACCGCTCCGACGCTGTTGACGCTACACATTCCCCCATTTTCCACCAGTGCGAGGGCCTCGTAATCGACAAGAAGGTACGCTTCTCCGACCTTAAGGGCACTCTTGAAATCTGGGCAAAGCGTCTTTACGGCGAGGATATCAAGCTTCGCTTCCGTCCTCACCACTTCCCGTATACAGAGCCTTCCGCAGAAGTTGACTTACAGTGCTTCAAGTGCGGCGGTACAGGCTGTCCCCTCTGCAAGGGTGAAGGCTGGATTGAAATGCTTGGTTCGGGCATGGTTCATCCCCAGGTTCTTATAAACTGCGGCATTGACCCCGACGAATACAGCGGTTTCGCTTTCGGTATCGGTCTTGAACGTATCGCTATGATGAGATACAACATCGACG
>CAZGRB010000184.1:0-4573 GCA_964527695.1 uncultured Ruminiclostridium sp. | reverse complement strand
CACGCAGGTATGGCGTTCGGTATCGACAGAATGATTATGCTTCTTCTCGACGAAGAAAGCATCCGTGAGGTTATCGCATTCCCGCTCAACTCCAACGCTCAGGACTTACTCCTCGGCGCACCTACCGAAGTTACCGAGCAGCAGCTCAGAGAGGTTCACATCAAGGTAAGACAGCGTCCTCAGGACCTTAAAAATCAGCAGAACTAACTTTATAGCAAAAGAAAGGATATTACAATGGATTTAATCACACTTTTAGCAGCAACAGCAACCGACAGCTCATCAACAGCAGGCTCATGGGAATCCATGCTTGTTACATTTATTCCTCTTGTGCTTATGCTGGTTGTTTTCTATTTTCTTCTTATCCGTCCCGAAAAAAAGCGCGCGGCAAAGATGAAGGAAATGCTCGACAACTTACAGGTAGCAGATGAAGTTGTTACAACAGGCGGCATTATCGGACGTGTACTCAGCGTTAAGGAAGACACAGTTTTAATCGAAACAGGCGGCGACAGAACAAGACTCAGAGTTCTCCGCTCCTCTATCGCAGAAAACAGAACTGTTCACGAGGACGTTGAATCCGTAACAATCAAGAAATAAAAAATGCGGCTCATTATGAGCCGCATTTTTTGATGAATAATGAATGATGAATGATGAAAAATAATGGTATCGCCTTCGGCAATGGATTTGGAAAGATATTATATAAAAAACAAGCCTATGCCATCGCCAGAGCATACACGTTTTCTTTATGAGAATCCTGGCACGAAAAAATAAAGTGACGGTTACATTTGGTACAGCATTATAAGTCTTACACGGTACACACAGTAATTTTAATTTAAAATCTTTTCCGCTATCGACGAACGGAACGCGTATGCGTTCCCGAGGAGGCCGCGGAAAATGCCCTTTTTTGTTACTTTTTTGGGCACGCAAAAAAGTAAACACACCGCCGAAAGGCGGAACGTTTTTGGCAAACAAAAAGAGAATAAGGCTCTGGTAGGCGGAGGTGTGCAACTCTGTACGATTCCGTCGTTTTATTTATAAAACAAATGTGCATATTTTTTCAGTTTCATAGCAAAATAATAAAGCAGTATATCTGCCGAATATAACCTGAAAGGAAATTGCTATGAAAATCAGAAGAATTCTTTGCGCCGTGCTTACTGCGGCTTTGATTGGCTCTGTTTCCTCCTGCGGCTGTGAATCAGGTTCTCCTGTAGAACCTACAAATACAACCACAACTGCCACTACAACAAGGGAAACCACAACCGAAAGAGAAACTACTGAAAGAACAACCACAACAACAGAAATGCCCTCCGATACAGACACGGAAATTGTCGGAACAACCGACATAGTTACAGATAACGGTATTGTATCTGAGAGCGTTGACGAGGCGGCGTATGCCTCGTCATACATTGACATGACGAAGGTGTGCTGGGGGCTGGGCAAGGACAGAAACAGCAAAAACCAGCCAGTTGACGCAGAAAATGCACAGGAAAAATATGCGGATTACAATGCGCAGTTCCTGCCCTCGGACGGAAAAATCATGCTTACCTTTGATTCGGGCTATGAGAACGGCTGTACTGCGGAAATTCTGGACACCTTGAAGGAAAATAACGTGAAGGCGGTATTTTTCGTGACCTATGATTACTGCCGAACAAGCCCTGAGCTGGTGCAGAGGATGATAGACGAGGGGCATACGGTAGGCAATCACACCTACACCCACCCGTCGTTGCCCGACTGCTCCGAGGATGAGATAATCGAGGAAATAATGGTGCTTCACGATTATGTGGCGGAAAAATTCGGGTATGATATGTCTCTTTTCCGTTTTCCCAAGGGCGAGTTTTCAGAAAAAAGCCTTTCTGTTGTGAAAAGCCTCGGCTACAGCTCCGTTTTCTGGTCCTTTGCATACAGCGACTGGGACACCAATGCCCAGCCTGACCCTGCGGAAGCCTTACAGAAAATAAAGGAATCCACTCACAGCGGAATATACCTGCTTCACTCGGTTTCCGAAACCAATGCGCAGATTCTGGGAGAAGTGATTGATTTCTGGAAAAATGAGGGCTATGAAATAAGCTGCACAATATAAAATAAGGGCTGACAAGCGTAGCTTGTCAGCCCTCTTTATACTATCGGCGTTTTGTAGGTCGTTCTGCCGAAAAGTATCATTTTATGCAAGTCGGTCGTAAATCATCTGAAGAGCTTCGCCTCGTGTTACCTTTCCGCCGGGGTTGAACTTGCCGTCCTCGCCCTTCATATAGCCCATAGCGTTGGCAACTGCGATATAACCCACGTACTTTGAGCTTGACTTGACATCTGAGAAGGGAGACTTGAAAATACCGGGAAGCTCTGCACATTCTTCGGAGATAATACGGTTTGTTAGGATTTTTGCCGCAAATTGACGGGTAAGAATCTTATCGCCGCCTGTGCGGTTGTAGTACCAGCTGCCGATATAGCTCATAAGGGAGGAGAAATCCTGTCTTGTGATGTACTCGTCGGCGTTGAGTCTTCCGTCCTCGTCACGAAGCACTATGCCGTGAGCCTCGAGTCTTCTTGCAATCTCCTCGTACTTGCTGCCCTCAAGGTCGGTGTATTCCTGCTTGGCAGCCTTTACACGCTCTGTACCGTCGGAATAGGTGAGCTTACCGCTGAAAGCGTCAATATAGAGCTTTTCGCTGGGATTATATACAACTGCGGTGTAGGTTACATCCTTCTTGATAGCAAGACGGTACTGCAGGTTGTAGTCAATCTGTTCAAAATACCTGCTGTAAGCGTCCGCTTCGGAAATAATTGTGTCAGGCTTGGGGTATTTTACATCATAATGCTGGATGCTGTATTCGGTGATTCTGCCGTCGCTGTTCACCTTGATGCTGATGCTTTCGCTCATGGAGGGGATACCGTATGCGTAACGCTGAGAAGAAGCGGAAGCGTAGGTTATGTATGCGCCCTCGGCAGGAGTGCCGTCCTTATTCTTTGCAGACCAGCTTAATGTGGCTTCGGGGAGACGGAAGTCGTCAGCCTTATCACCTGCGAGAATATCAACATAGTCCTTTAAAAGCTTTGTGGAATTTTTCTCGGTAAGCGTTCTTGTATCGCCTGCATAGCCTGAGGTAGTCCTGAAGTTCAGGATATCACCGTTTTCCGCATTGATTGTAGCATAGGTTCTGACTGTGGTTTCACGCTCCTGCTGAACAGGGTTGCCCTCATCGTCCTTGCCGATGTAATAAACAGTATCGGAAGATGCAAAGGTCATATCTCTTACATAGAAGTCATAATAGTCGTCAAAGTAGCAGACTGAACGTTCAACCGCAGGGTCGTCGCCCAGACAGAAAATGTCCATGTCTTTAAGAGTGCTGAGCATTTCTTCAGCAGTAATGAGAGTACCTTCCTTCTCCATTTTTTCAAGCTCTGCATCGGTAAAGCTTACTCCGCCGCCTGTGGAGGGATTAGCCTCTATATCTGCTTCCTCGTCAGCCATAACATCGTCGCCGTAATAGTCTTCATAATAGTTGAAATAGCTTCCCTCGAAGCTGGTAAGCTTACCCGTAAGTGCGTCAATCTGCTCGGTTCTTGTCTGACGGTAAATAAGGGCAGGCTCAAATTCCTTTGTTTCCCAGTTATAGTTTGCAAAGTAAACCTTTTCTATGGGCATTTCCTTTTCGTAAGCCGCAATAGCTTCTTCCTTTGAAATTGTTGTATCGGGGTCGGGGAAGCCTGCGCCCATTACCCAGTTGAGACCGTAGGAAATAAGCTCGCCTGTATCTTTGTTGATAACAATAGAGCCTTGCTGTCCCTTTACGGGAACACCGTCAACCACACGGTTGACAGTAAAGTGTGCACGTTCGTCCGAAACGTTTATATTAAGGCTGTCCTTATCGATTTCGATATTCTTGTAAACGGTGGGATTGAGAATTTTTATCCATGTATAAGCCTTATCGTAAAGCTCGTCTTCGGTAAGTTTTGCAAAGGAATACTCTGTTGTATAATCTCCTGACCAGTCATATTCATAATGACTGTAGGATTTGATTATTTTTCCGCATATCTGAATATTTATCTCTTTATAACCCGTGGTGTATTCCTCGGGATTGGTGGTCCAGGTGAAATTATATGTATCCCTGCCGTAATTTGTGCTTTTGGTGTAGTTGAATTCGCTTAAATCCTCGGGGACTGTCACCCTCTGCTTTACATAGGTAAGTTCCTTTTTCATAGCTTCCTCTGCGGCTGTATCTGCGTATGCCACAACAGATGTACCGCTGAGCATAAGGGAAAGGGCAAGCATTGCCGAAGCGTATCGTCTGAATTTCATAATTTTCCGTTCCTTTCTGTATGTAAATAATGGCATAATCTGCCTGTTCACTATATATAACGGTTTTGCGGAGTAAAAAGTGACATAAATTTTAAAAAAATTTTTATTTTCAAAATTATCGCCCCAAGGCAATACTGTAATCCTTAAAAAACAGGCGGTGCAAAGCACCGCCTCAGCTTGTCGAAAAAGTTATTTTTCGACAAGCTGACAGCCTTCGAGAGGCGCACGCAGACGAGGAAAAAGACCCGATAGTGCGTATGGCAGTTTGTTATCACAACC
>CAZGRB010000183.1:961-4592 GCA_964527695.1 uncultured Ruminiclostridium sp. | reverse complement strand
CACCCGTTTCCTCCGCTACATACGAATATCCCCTTTACACTCCCCGTAACGGCTATGCCGAACAGGATCCCCACGACTGGTGGAATGCTGTTGTAAACAGCATTTCTGATGTTGTAAGAGAAAGCGGCGTTCCTGCACAGGATATCAAGGGCGTCGGCCTTTCGGGCCAGATGCACGGTCTTGTTATGCTGGACGGTGACAACAAGGTGCTGAGAAACAGCATTATCTGGTGCGACCAGAGAACGGGCAAGGAAGTAGTTGAAATTACAGAAAAGGTTGGTGCAGACCGCCTTATCGACATTACCGCAAACCCTGCTATTACAGGCTTTACAGCCGCTAAAATCATGTGGGTAAAGAACAACGAGCCCGAAATTTATGAAAAATGCCGTCATATTCTTCTTCCCAAGGACTATATCCGTTTCATGCTTACAGGCGAATATGCTACCGAGGTAAGCGACGCTTCGGGTATGCAGCTGCTTGACATTCCTAAGCGCTGCTGGTCTGACGAAGTGCTTGAAAAGCTGGGTATCGACAAGGCGCTTCTCCCCAGGGTTTACGAAAGCCCCGAAATCACAGGCGAAATCACAAAGAAGGTTGCCGAAATGACAGGTCTTGCCGAAGGCACAATCGTTGTGGGCGGTGCAGGTGACAATGCCGCTGCGGCAGTAGGCACAGGCGTTGTTGAAGACGGCAAGGCATTTACAACAATCGGCTCAAGCGGCGTAGTTTTCGCACACACCTCTGACATTTCCATTGATAAGAAGGGCAGAGTCCACACCTTCTGCTGTGCTGTTCCGAATTGCTGGCACGTTATGGGTGTTACACAGAGCGCAGGTCTTTCCCTCAAACGGTTCAGGGACAACCTCTGCTGGGGCGAGCTTGAAACAGCAATCAACATGGGCGTTGACCCCTATTATTTAATGGATAAGGCAGCTATGGAAGTGCCGATCGGCGCTAACAAGCTTCTTTATATGCCTTACCTCAACGGCGAACGTACACCTCACCTCGACCCCAACGCAAGAGGCGCATTCGTAGGTCTTTCCACAATGCACAAGAAGCGTGATATGCTCCGTGCAGTAATGGAGGGCGTTTCTTATTCTCTCCGTGACTGCGTTGAGGTTATGCGTGAAATGAATATCAACGTAAGCGATATGATGGCCTGCGGCGGCGGCGGTACATCTCCTCTCTGGAGACAGATGCTTGCTGACCTTTATGAATGTCCCGTAAAGACCACTCAGAATAAGGAAGGCCCTGCTCTGGGCGTTGCACTCCTTGCGGCAGTAGGCGCAGGCATTTACAGCAGCGTTCCCGAAGCCTGCAAGGCAGTTATCACACCCGATAAGATTCAGGAGCCTGTCAAGGAAAACTCCGAAAAGTACGAAAAGGTTTACCGTTTCTATACAAAGCTGTATCCTGCTATGAAAAAGACTTTTGAGGAGCTTTCAGAGCTTTAATGAAACAAAACGGACTTACCGAAGGGTAAGTCCGTTGTTATTTTTTAAGATTTTCAAGAAGATTTCAAGCCTTTTGAAAAAGGCTTGACCGAAAACTTTTAATTCTCGCTTCGCTCGGATACAACCGCTTTTTATTCTGCCAACATCTTTATAATATCCAAGAATTCCTCGCTGTCACGCATTTTATCAAATGCCTCATCCGCCATCCATGAATCACGTAGAATAATATGCAAGGGCCTTGAATCGGCGGTGTCAAAATCAGTTCGTTTCTCCGTTCTTTTCCCAAGCAATAAGCTTTCCTTGTGGATTTCTTCGGGGCGGTTGTCAAAGGCAATTGCCGCTTCAGCAGAAATCCTAAGATGCTCAATTGCTTCTTTCGTGCGATTCAGTTTTGCAAGATATTTTGCACAGCTTAAATTCATTTCAGCATTGCCCCATGTGTCAGAATCCGTCTTGCCGTCAAGCATAATATCACGGATAGCAAATTCCTTTTCAAGAACCTTCAACGCTTCCTCGGCAGGAAGAAGCTTTGCAAGCCTCCATATAAAGCAGTCAAGAAGCTCGTAAGCATTTTCGATACTTTTGTAAAGATGAGGTATTTTTTCCTCCTCACTGAGTGCCCACCATATAGCCATTTCCTTGCTGTACCATGACATTGACGGGAGAGTTTCGTAAAGAGCACGCCCCACTTCCTTTCTGCCCATTTCACAATGCTGAAAGGCAAGACGGGCGGTAGCTTCAAGGCGGATTTCTATATCGGGACAGTATTTAATGATACGCTCTCCCAAAGCAACAATCTCGCCATCGTATTTCTCCATATTTTCTTTCCAGTCGGGAATAGCCCCACAGTCATCTCCCGAAATGAATAATGCGTACATAAGCTGATTCAGCAGAACGTAATTATTGGGATATTCAGCCACGGCCTTACGGGAGATACTGATACATTCATCAACATCACCTCTGCTGATTGCTTCCTGAAAAGCATTTTTGTACTGCTCCACTGCCTGTTTTTCTGCCATATTGTCAATTCCCATAAGGGTATCGGTTGTAATCCCGAAAAATTCCGCAATAACAGGTATCATTTCAATATCGGGGTAGCATAAATTGTTCTCCCAGCGTGATACGGACTGACAGGACACACCGAGTATTTCCGAAAATTCCTCCTGTGTTATTTCCCTTTCTTTTCTGAGACGCTTTATTGTCTCACCTATATTAAGCTTCATGTAATAACTCCTTTTGCATTATTTGAAATCAGCGCTTTTTTCTGTTTTCAGTATAACACAGCTGTTTCAAAAAGGGAATATCACGTAGAGTGAGTTTTTTTCACCAATATAGTGAAAAGTGGTTTTATACAAAATTTTAATCCCGCCGTTTTGAGTACGAGGGCGATAAAGAAGTATTTTGATTTTAAGTTAAAGGTTGCGTAATATCCCTATGCAACCTTTTTCTTTTTGTCATACTCCCAGCTATCTGCAACAACCTCAGCTGTCGCAACGTTAAATCTGAAGTGGATTTCGATTTTCTGTTTTCTATGACCGCTGGATTTATCGGGAGCGTGAACAACAATCTTTTCAATCAGTTCGTGCATAATTTCGGGCGTGAGCTCCTTGATTCCAGTACGATTACGTACGATTCTCAAAAACTGCTCAACATCGGTCTGCTTCTGCTCGCTGGTTTCAATGAATTTTGTAAATTCATTGACGGCTTGTTTCAGCTTATCTTGCTCGTCCTCGTAGCCCTTTGACATCATTGAAAATCGCTCATCTGAAATCTTACCGCTGACATTATCCTCATAAAGCCTTGTAAACAGCTTGTCCAGTTCTGAAATTCTCTTTTCGGCTTGGACAAGCATTTTTCTTGCACGTTTGACTTCCGAGAAGTGCTTTTCTGCTGAAGAGTTCATTGCTTCACGAACAAACATATCCTCGTTTTCCTTGACGGTAACAAACAGCTTGTTCAGCTCTTTCAGAACAATTTCCCTTAACACAATAGTCCTGATATAATGTACCGTGCAAGCGTCCTTGTCATGTGCATAAGTCGAACACTTTAAATGTTCTTGGTCATCATTGAGACTTCTTGACCTGCAAAGATACATTTTACTACCGCAATCTGCACAATATACCATTCCCGAAAAAGGATTGACCTCACCGCACTTCTGAATTCTGCGTTTGTTCTTG
>CAZGRB010000183.1:0-951 GCA_964527695.1 uncultured Ruminiclostridium sp. | reverse complement strand
GAAGCTCCTGCACCAAATCAAAATCGTGATGGCTGATGATAGGCTCATGAGTATTCTCAAAAATCTGCCATTCCTCTTTGGGATTATCAATCTTCTTTTTGTTCTTGTAGGATTTGACTCTGGTCTTGAAATTAACAGTATGACCTGCATATTCAATTCTTTCAAGGATTTTGTCTACAGTCTGATCGCCCCAACGTGTGGGGCTGCGGAATTTCCGTGTTCCGCCCTGACCTTTTGATTGAGCATAAGCCGTAGGAATAAGAATACAGTCTGTCCGTAATGCTCTTGCTATTTGTGCAGGTCCGTATCCTTCAATACACATACGGAAAATTCTTCGGACAACATTTGCAGCTTCTTCATCAATCTCCCAAATATTCTTGTCATGCTCAGAGCTTTTGTAACCATAAGGCGGTCTGCCGAGAGGTTTCCCCGACATACCTTTTGCCTTGAAAACAGCCTTAATCTTCTTCGAGGTATCACGAGCAAACCAGTCATTAAATATGTTCTTGAACGCCATCAACTCGTTCTCACTCTTAAAGGTATCGACATTATCGTTAATGGCAATGTAGCGAACATCATAGTCGGGAAAAATTATCTCTATGTATTCGCCCGTCTTAAGATAGTCACGTCCGAGTCGGGACAGGTCTTTTGTGATAACCGTTTTAATCTTACCTGCCACAACATCATTCATCATACGAATAAAATCGGGACGGTTGAAATTAGTACCGCTGAACCCGTCATCAACATAGAATTGGGGATTTTGAAAACCATTGTCCTGTGCATATTTGAGCAAAATCGACTTTTGATTTGTAATACTATTGCTTTCGCCTGCGAGCATATCATCCTGCGACAGGCGGCAATATAACGCTGTAATTATATCTGACATATTAACCTCACTCGTATAATAAATTTAAAGGTAATTTAAAGAGAACCCAAATAAAACCTCTTACT